>JACFNM010000051.1:0-6594 GCA_019454915.1 Chitinophagaceae bacterium | reverse complement strand
CCCGTCATTGTAGTACCGCAAGAACAGGATAAATTTTCATTTTCGCATTTTCTTCAACACAACCGGCTCTATATTTATTTGACCCTGGCGCTCTTAGGTGTAATGTTAAGTATGCTTGTATCAACCCTGGTCAATTTCCTGCAAACCCTTAAAAAAGAATACCTGTACTATACACTCGCGATGCTGGGATTTCTCATATACTTTTCCTTCCGCCTAACCAATCTCTTCGTATTCAACAGTTGTTATTATTTTTATTACGATTTAAGATATCAGTCCTTACAACTCGGTGAAAGTATCGTTGCCCTCCTTTTCGTTACATCCTTTTTAAATTTGAAAACTCATGCGCCGGCCATCAACCGCCTCGTGCACCTTACCATTATCGTACAGATTATTTTTCTAATCATCAATATTCCGGTTACTTATTCCAACCGCTACAACTATATCGGAAATATTGCCTTTGATATCATGCGGGCTGCAATGATTCCTTGTCTCATTTATCTCGCCATATTTCTTTTAAGATTCAGAAACCAGATAGAAGTCAGGTTTATTCTGGGGGGCGGCATCATTGCTATTATCGTCTGGGCGCTTGCCGTGTATATAGATAAAGAAGGAGACTATAAATACCACTTCCTGGAACACTCAGGTATGGCAGTAGTCTCTTTCATGGCAGGTATCACCCTCGAGATGCTTATGTTTTTGCTTGCACTATCTCACCGCAAAAGGATGCAGGAAGCATCCCGCGTCCGCGAAGTGGAGCGTTTACAACTCGAAAACGATAGAAAAGAACTTGAAAAGTATAAGGCGGTCATAGATATCAGGGACCAGGAAAGAAGCAGGATATCCAAAGAAATCCATGATGAGATCGGATCCGGTCTCACATCTATCCGTTTACTCAGTGAAATCGCTAAGTCGAAAAGTGTATCGGAGGATGCAGGAAAACTACTCAATAAGATCTCTGACACCGCCAGCGTACTGGTAGATAATATGAACGAAATTATCTGGACCCTCAACTCCCGGAACGATACCCTACCCAATCTGATCTCTTATCTGCGTCATCTGATTGTTGAATATTTTGAGCCGCTGCCTATTCAGTTAACTATATCCACCCCCAATGACACACCTGAACTCAAAGTGGACGGAAAAATGCGCCGGAATATTTTGCTTTGCGTGAAGGAGGCTATAAACAACATCGCCAAGCATTCTCAGGCAAAAGAAGTGCAGATAACGTTTACTACCCGGCCCTTTTTCAGCATTTCTGTTAAGGACGACGGAATAGGATTCGACCCGCTGGAAAACACTCCCAGTCAGAATGGCATAAGAAACATCAGAGAACGCCTGCACGCCATTGGTGGAACTTGTGAAATATTAAATAACGACGGCACGCTCCTGACCTTTAAGCTACACACGCTCAAATACACGCTTTAGGGTAGTGCTACTTCAGAAATTTAGTTCTATTTTCGTAGTTCGTCTCTTTATCATGGATACTATTTCAGTTTGCATTGTGGAGGATAATCATGACATCCGCCAGGCGCTTGAGCAAATCATTTCGATGGCCGATGGATATGAGCTAAAGGGTGCATTTATCAGTGGCGAAAAAGCTATAGAGTCTATTCCACATTTGAACCCTCAGGTTGTTCTCATGGATATTAACCTGGGCGGGATGAGTGGCATTGAATGCGTACGTCAGTTAAAGGCGCAGTACCCTTCCATTTTATTTATGATGTGTACCGTATATGAAGAGGATGAGAAGATTTTTGAAGCATTAGCCGCAGGAGCAAACGGCTATATTTTGAAAAAGACCGCGCCGGCTAAATTACTGGAATCCATCCGCGAACTGGCAGAAGGAGGGGCGCCGATGAGCAGCCAGATTGCACGGAAGGTGGTGGCTGCCTTCCAGGAAAAGAACCCGGCAGCCGGCGTATTGGATTCACTCTCTAACCGGGAGCACGAAATTTTGGAACTCCTGGCCAAAGGATTATTGTATAAAGAAATTTCAACAAAACTCGGAATCGCACAGGAAACCGTGCGTAAGCACGTTTACCATATCTACGAGAAACTCCATGTGAATAACCGTGTTGAAGCGGTGAACAAATACTTTGGCCGCTAAAGCAGCTATCTCCGGTTCTGCGGACTTATGCTTTCTCTGCTATAAAAAACAAATCGAAACAGGAATCATCCGCCGTTTGTATGCGGTAATCTTCATGAGTAATCCCGGTGACCAGTTCCTGGTTGCTACTTAATAACTTTTTTCTGTTTAACCGGTTCAGCAAATCGTAGGGGATTTGAAGCAGTCGACGCGGCAGCCGGTGCTGCAGATCAAAAATATCAAAACGGGTTATTCTCTTTACCGACTGTTTGTTCCTTTCATAATAATCCAGAATGGCAGCGTTACCAAAAACACCCAAAGTCTGAATATTTGTAAACCGGATGAGCAACAGGCGCTCTAATTCGTCAATACTGTATTCCCTTACGTGCCATGGATTACGGGTAAGCGACATTTTTTTGTTGGGGGTGGTGACGATTAATTTTCCGCCGCTCTTTAGTACCCGGTGTATTTCTTTTAAAAAAAATTCGTCTTCCCGAATATGTTCAATCACCTGGAAAGTGATCACAAAATCAAAACTACCCGTAGGAATGTCTTTCAGGGGAGGCACCTTCATCTGCAAAAAGGTTATATTTCCCTTTTGATCGGTGGAGTTCCGTTCTAACCCTGACTGGTATTTATCCACGGTTACAAACTCGTCTGTATGGGGCGCGATGATTTCCACTCCGTATCCGCTGCCCGTACCAATCTCCAGCACCCTGCCGGAAACCAGTTTCGCGGCTTCGAGGTAAGCCAGTAAAGATCGCTGAAATACATAATTATCAGACTGATCCTGCTGCGAAACTCGTTCTGCCGTTTGTATTATTTTCATTGATTTTGGAATCTGCTGATGCTCAATTTTCTGTTTGCGAAACTCTATTCTTCTCCAATTTTTTCAGAATACGCTGATATTTCTTTTCATTTCTTACCCGGATAAGCAGGGTGATAAGAAATCCGGCGACAATCCCCGCCAATGCAATCAGCAATATTTTCATATTGTCCTGGGCAATCGGGATGATACTGATCCCCCCCAAAGACATCAAGGCAAAAAACACGGCAAAGGTTGACACCATGCCCCAGCTGATGGTATACAGTACGTAGTACCCGACTTTTGAGCCTTCTCTTTGCTCCTTCCACAATTCTAAAAAACGGGTTTCTTCCTTAGTTACGCGCTCAGACACATGTATCAATTTAAGATATAAACATACCGTTGAATGGCCATGCAAACAAAAATTCCGAAAATACCGCCACAGTCGAAACTAAACTGCTCATCTTGTGTATCTCGTGAATAGGCTGTCTCCTGTGTACTATTGAATTATTTATTCCTCCATCATTTCCTTTATCATCCGTAAAAAGTCCTCCACATTCGGCTTGCTGAAATAATCGCCATCTGTGGCATAGGCCGGACGATGAGCTTCTGCCGTTAATGTCCGCGGCGCTACATCCAGCCAGCGATACCCTCCCTGCTTTTCCATCACCTGGTTGAACATATAGGCCGCTGCCCCACCCGGAAAATCTTCATCGGCAAAAATAATCCGGCTGGTCTTTTTCAACGATTCCACGATACGACTGCTGGTATCAAAGGGTAATAATGTTTGTACGTCAATAATTTCACAGGAGATACCCATTTCTTCCAGCAATTTGGCGGCCTCCATCGCTATCCGCAACGTGGCGCCATAAGATACGATCGTTACATCCTCACCCTCCCTCATGATCTCAGGCACGCCCAATGGCACCCTGTAATCCTGCAGGTTGGCAGGAAGCTTTTCTTTGAGGCGATAGGCATTCAGGCACTCCACAACCAGCGCCGGGTCGTTTACCTCAAGCAGGGTATTATACATACCCGCAGCCTGCACCATATTACGCGGAACACAAATATGAAATCCACGCAGCGCATTCAGAAGCATAGCCATAGGCGAACCACTGTGCCAGATACCTTCCAGGCGATGGCCCCGCGTGCTGACTATTAGCGGGCAGCTCTGTTTCCCTTTTGTCCGGTAATGCAAACAAGCCACATCATCGCTCAACGGCTGTAACCCATAAAGCATATAATCCACATACTGTATCTCGGCAATGGGACGCAAACCCCTCATGGCTAAACCTATCCCCTGACCGATGATCGTAAGCTCCCTGATGCCGGTATCGAAAATCCGCTTCTCTCCGTGCTTTTTCTGCAATCCGGCAAAACCCTGGTTCACATCTCCTATCAGCCCCAAATCTTCGCCGAAAGCCAGCACCCGCGGGTTATTTTCAAACAAGATATCAAAATACCGGTTCAGCACCTGGTATCCATTTAACAGGGGCGCATTTTCATCATAAACCAATCCCGTCGGCTCTACGCGCTGAAGGCTCTTCGTTCCTTCATTATAGAGATGCGTATGATACAAAGCGTCCTGCTCCGCAAACAACTGTTGATAGTATTCCCGAATCCGGGCATCGCGGCTAAAATATGTTCCCGTTGCCAGCGCTTTTAACACATCTCTCCGTACCGGCTCACGATTGGTCTGCAAGTCCTTTATGGACTGTTGCAACTTCTCTGTTTTATCTTCCCCTTCGTCAATCGCATCCTGTAAAACGTCTATTGCCTTCGACACCATTTCTTTAATGGGCGCTTCATACTTATTCCAGGCTTGCTGACGCGCTGCTTTAACAGAGGACTTCGCCTCCGTTTCTATTTGAATCAACTCATCATCATCCGCTAAAGCATTGGCGATTATCCATTCTCTCATCTTTTTTACACAATCCCATTCTTTTTCCCATTCGAGGCGTTCACGGGATTTATACCGCTCATGACTGCCCGATGTGGAATGCCCCTGGGGCTGAGTTACCTCTTCCACATGGAACACCGCCGGGATATGTGTGGCACGGACTTTTTGAATCCCCTGCTCGAATGTTTCACAAAGCCCGGCATAATCCCATCCCTTCACCTTATATAAATCTATACCTGTTTTCCCGTCTCTTTTCTGGAATCCTTTCAATGCTTCCGAAATAGACCCCCTGACGATCTGCCCGTCAGAAGGTACGGAAATCCCAAATCCGTCGTCCCATATAAAAATAGCAAGGGGCACTTCCAGCACAGCTGCCGCATTTACCGTTTCCCAAAAATGACCTTCGGACACGGAGCCATCACCAATGGTACAGAAGCAAACTTCATTACCATTATCCGACAGGCTCTTAAACTGGTGTAATAATTCCACTTCCCGGAATACTTTTGAAGCGAATGCCAACCCTAAGGCACGAGGCATTTGTCCGGCGGTGGGCGCTATCCCGTTGGTGATGTTCTTCCTGTTTACCAGATCAAGAAACTCCCCATTTTCGTCCACAAAGGGAGAAGCAAAATGAGCGTTCATTTGCCGTCCGGCGCTATGCGGCTCTTCCTTTTCATCAGGGTTGGCATACAATTGGGCAAAGAACTGCTCAATGGTTGCCGTTCCCGTTGCAAAGGCTATCGTCTGGTCGCGATAATAACCTGCATAAAAATCACCGGGCTGAAAAAACTTTGCCAATGCTATTTGCGGGACTTCCTTTCCATCACCAAAAATTCCAAACTTCGCTTTCCCCGTCAGTACTTCCCGCCTCCCCAGCAAACTGGCCTCCCTGCTTTCACATGCCATACGGTAATCATTGAGCACCTCCTCCCGGAAGCGGTCAAAAGAAAGTTTTTCTTCAGACTGGATATCATTTGGACTGATGTGCTGCATAGCCGCAAAAATACCCGAAAAATATTTATTCAGTGTCCTTAATTTGAGAGCCTCTTGTCAATCAGAAAAAAGCAGTATCCGTCCACCTGGTTCCTTTGGCGACCGCCCCCCCTTCTGATAAAACATCTCGGTTGTTTATCATAATTTCCCGCTTTATATAACCCGTCCATCTAATTAATGGCATATGGAAGATGCCCTGTAAATCAAAACCACTTATCTTTGCGCCTCTTCGTAAAATAATTTATATGGCAACCACAGCAGATATCAGCAGAGGTATGATCCTAAAATTAGACGGTAGTTTATATACTGTACTTGAATTTGGCGAAAACAAAACAGCGAGGGCAGCAGCCAAGGTCTGGGCCAAATTAAAAGGCATAGAAAACAACCGGAGTATTGAAAAGACCTGGAATTCAGGCGATAATATATTTCCGGTGCGGGTGGAGCGGAAAAACTATCAGTTTCTGTATAAAGACGACACGGGATACAACTTCATGGATAATGACACTTTTGAGCAGATAGCGGTGCAGGAATCCCTGATTGATGCGCCCCAATTCTTAAAAGAAGGCCAGGAAGTTTCCCTGTTAATCAACACAGAAACCGAAATGCCGCTCAGCGTGGAACTTCCCGAAAAAATTGTATTACAGGTTACTTATACCGAACCCGGACTGAAAGGCGATACCGCAACGCGCACCCTGAAAGCCGCAACGATAGAAACCGAAGCTACCGTGATGGTGCCTCTTTTTGTGGAACAGGGTGAATTCATCAGAATCAACACGAAAAGCGGGGAATACGTGGAAAGGGTAAAACAGT
>JACFNM010000582.1 GCA_019454915.1 Chitinophagaceae bacterium | reverse complement strand
AATCCAAAAATCCTTTTCCCTTGCCATTTTTTTAACGACTCTACCCTGCCCGTGAACGACCGGCCCGACTCATATTTCCAACCACCCGTTGATGTAACCGTTAGCTCCGTATTACCATCATCAAATTTAATGCGATCTTCTACAATAGTCCTGCCTACCTCATATCGCACAATAATAGTCCCGTCCTCTACTCCTACTGATCTTATCCACGTCTGGTTCCTGAAAGGTTCATGAACCGCAATAAAGGTGGACGATTCACCCACATGCCGCTGCATAAGCCCATTCCTAAAATAATCTTCTAACTTATTGTCGTCCTCCTTCGCCAATCTTACAGAAGGAGACTGAAAGCAAAACACTTCGGTCTCCGGCTCAGAAAATACATGAGATCGAAGACCACAACCCTCATAACGCCAGGTAGCCGTCCATTGACTAACAGCCGTACCAGTTTTGATCTTACGAAGAAAAGAATAAGGATGAAAGCGTCGGGGATCAGTATCATATTGTGTTTGCGGCTTTTCTTTTCCCGCCCATTCCGGAACAAGTGTCTCAATTGGATTGCTCAGTACAACACTCGTCTCCAACTTCCCCTCTTGCTCACACATCCCGTGTAGAAACCAATCATGCGTTTTTCCACCCTTCACATCAAAACGGTCTACTACATAATCACGTCCCGGGCCAGCATGCACCATTACTAACCTCCTACGGTATATCTCTGCAGCAGAATACGCCGGTGAGGCATCTACATCCACCACCTTAACATGAGCATCTTTATCATCATAAAAAAGCAACCTACCGGTAACAGGTTTCTCAACCGACCCATACTCCTGATTCTTCTGATCTATAACCACTGTATTATGGGAAGTCGTACTGATCGTCCAACCGCGATATTTAGTATGGGTATATCCAAGGTCGGATAGTAATTCCTGACCACTAGCGTACAAAATGATAGAACCATTATCATAATGTGAATGACCATAATTCCCACTCCAGTTCACATTCAACATCGTTTGATTGCCTCCGCTCCCTGTTCCTAACACCGCATTACCCAAAACAGGCCAAAGACGTGAAATCGTCGTATCCGTAGCATCACCAAAAGCATCCCACTCAGTGTCATTAATCGGTATTTTGCGACCATTAGGCAATACTGCTTCCTGACTAACTTTTAGCGCTCTTCGAAACAGAGAACTCTCTCCTGCTATATTAAAATAATCCAACCGTTCCCCTTTCCAATAAGGCGGATCTACGTAGCCTTCAATCGCCTTTACAACCCTTTGTAACAAAATAATCGTTTGATCATGATAGGCAGGAGAGCCCTCCATCCACCAGCCATCCGCGAAAAATCCCTTTGCAAAAAACTCTCTAAAACGTTTAACAGCTTCATGTACCATTAACGGATCGCCCAATATCCGTCCTACCCGTATCATCTCCGCATACATACCCGGAGACTTGTTCGTATAAAGTTCAGGATTTGCTGTCGTAAACTCATAACCTAAGCGAAGCAGATCTCGCGCTATACGCTTTTCGGTCTCCTGACCAATCCATCTATCCATTCTTCGCCAATCGTATCCGCTCATCAACAGATCATATACATTTGCCAGATAAGTAGGGATATCGTCATAACCCCACCACCTCCATTTGGCTCCATTATACGGTGCCATACCTTCGTAAGGCCATTTCTGGTCAGCAGGATAAAAGATAACGGGTCTGCTGGGGTGATCAAATCGTACTGCATAGTCAGGGAATACCTGAGCAAAGCGGCCTGCAATCGCCGCGGCCCGGTCACCGTATACGTTATC
>JACFNM010000581.1 GCA_019454915.1 Chitinophagaceae bacterium | reverse complement strand
CCGCCGATCCGGCTATTGTAAAGGGATGCGAGAAACTGCAGGGGCAGATTACCAGCGCTACCTGTTCAATTACGCAACGGGCAGCTATTGAGGCGCTCACCGGAGATCTGACGCCCTCCCAAGATATGCTTAAAGCGTTTACAGACAGGCGGAAGCGAATCCTCGAATTATTGGCGGCGATACCCAATGTGGCCTGTTCTGAACCGGATGGGGCGTTTTATGTCTTCCCGAAAATTGACGCATATTTTGGCAAAAAAAATGGAGACACAGTTGTCAGCAATGCAGATGACCTCAGTATGTACTTATTGAATACCGCTCATGTGTCAACCGTTAGTGGTAATGCTTTCGGAGAACCTACCTGCATCAGACTTTCTTTCGCCAACAGTATGTCCAATATTGAGAAGGCGGTAGAACGTATCAGGAAGGCACTCCTGGCATTGCAATAAATTCTTACCACGACAGATGATGGATTATTAATCTAATCGCGGTTGATCCATTTTAGACAGACAGGTTTGCCCACTTCGATACGTTTGCCCGTATCCGTTAGTAAACCTGTTTGTTTATTTCTTTCAAATATCACGGTATTATCGCTGTTCTGGTTAGCGGCTAACAAATACTTGTCGGTTGGATCAATAGTGAATCCCCTGGGAAATCCGCCTAAGGAGGGTTGGTGACCTGCCAGTTGTAAGGTGCCGTCTGACGGGTTGATTTTATATATCGCGATAGTATTGAACCCGCCCCGGTTAGAAGCGTACAGAAATGCTCCGTCTTTACTGACATGAATATCAGCGCTCCCCACAAAGCCCGTATCATTAGTTTGCACCGAAGGGATCCGTTGTATCAGGCTGAACCTGCCGTTGTGATATTGAAACGCATCTACCGCGCCGCCCATCTCTTCAATAAGGTAGGCGTACCGGTTATTTGGATGAAAGGTCAGATGCCGCGGACCTCCTCCATCATGAATTTTCTGAAACGGGCGGGCGGAGGGGGTAACCTTTCCCGTCGAACCGTTGAAATCATAAATCATGATTTTATCAATACCCAAATCCTGTACAAACAAGTATTTATTGTCTCTGGAGAACAGCGTGCTGTGTACATAGGGCCGGGATTGTCTGATTTTGTCAACGCTTGAACCGGTATGTTTTATGGTAAAGGGATTTCCTAATTGTCCGGACGGGTTAACCGGCAGAACGGAAAAGGTTCCGCTACTGTAGTTGGCTACAGCTACCCACTTACCGGTGGCGTCTGCCTGAACATAACAGGGAGAAGCTCCGCCGGACGGCTGCCGGTTGATTTCTTTTAGCGCGCCGTTTTGTTTATTGAAGGAAAAAGAACATACTTCGCCGCCACTATTATTCTTACCGTTTTCCGCAACAGAAAATACAAACCGGTCATCGGGCGACACCGCGAGATAAGACGGGTTGGATGTTTTCACATGACTTATCTCCTTAAAGCTGCCGTCCTTTGTATTGAATTCATACACATAGATGCCCTCGCTTTTACCGCCGGTATAGGTTCCGGCAAGCAGGTAATATGTTGATTGAGTTTGCGCCACAACGGTCATTGTAATTAAAGATAAGAGCAAAGCGCCGAGCGCCGTTTGAATTTTTTTCATGCTACAGATGATTTATGCTTGCTAAAGCGTCAAGGATTCGTTTATATAAAACATCTTCGCTCAGGATCTCCGGTTGAAATTGCTCCCCTGTAATCCGTTCATATAGTTCAATGTATTTATTGCTGATGGTTTCCACCCATTCATCACTCATGTTGGGTACAGACTGTCCTTCTTTTCCCATAAA
>JACFNM010000580.1 GCA_019454915.1 Chitinophagaceae bacterium | reverse complement strand
CGGATTTCAGGAGCGTGACGGACCGGTAAGAGGAAATAATATCAGTAACGGCCGGGGAAGTCATGAGTGGCTGAATGATAGGTTAGACTTATTTATATTCCGTATTGTCTGTTATTTATAAAAAAAGTTGCCTTTTCTTTAAGGCAACTTTTTCCATTTATGCTTTTGATCATTTCTACCAGCGCAGGCTTGGTAGCCTTGTGCTGTGCTTGGCTGGACCTGTGCTTTACTGTTAATAAGTCTTTATCAATAGTGCCCGCTATTTTCAATGGTATTCTCTCCAGAACCACATTATAATATGATTTTTATCTTTTTTTATTAATGTAGAATGCTTAATTAGGTAGAAAATCACAATATAATGTTAGTCAGAGATGTGGGATTAGCTTTAAAAAAGCGCAGAAAAGCGCTTAAAATCACCCAGCCGCATTTGGCAGAATTGGCGGGGATCAGCGTGAATTCACTCTATAAGATTGAACGCGGCGAAGCTAACCCTACACTCAACCTGATAGAAAAAGTGGCAGATGTGTTATGGCTTGAAATAAAACTGGAGATAAAAAAATTAACCTGTAATTATTGACCGTTGCGAAGTGTTGGAGTCTATAGAAACAAGGTATTGGCGGGTATTTTAACGGAAGGGGATAACGGACACTATATCTTTCGTTACGATGACAAATATTTTGCGGATTCGTCCGCGCCGGCCATCAGCCTCACATTGCCCAAAACTTCGCAGGAATATAAAGCGGAGCATTTGTTTACATTCTTCTGCAATATGCTTTCAGAAGGGGTGAACCGAAAATTGCAGAACCGGGTGTTAAAAATAGACGAGGAAGATGATTTCGGATTGTTAGCCGCCACGGCACAATATGATACCATAGACGCGGTAACCGTTAAACCAATAGCGATATGAGCATTCCGGACATCAAATATTGTCCTGGTCTGCTGACTGAAGGTTATCACACTTACAGTCCGGCTTTTCTACGCAGGATGTTCGACGGAAAAAGAGTAAGCCACATATTGCGCTATGATTCGCCTCAGTATAACGCAGCGGATGCCGCACTGTTTATAGAGAACCGGAAACGTATTTCCATCTCCGGAGTACAGGAAAAACTGTCGTTAGTATTGCATAAGAACGAGCTCAGTTTGGCGGAAAAAGGAGAACGGGGAACGTACATATTGAAGCCCATTCCCCTGCTGGTAAAACAAAAGTCGCCGCCGGAGCGAACTTTAAATATGAATATTCTTATGAGGAGGCCGGAGCATTGATCCGAAAATTCGTTCCGGCGTGGAAGGTGGAAATAGAGAAGTTTTTTACGCTGGTATTATTCAACTATGCATTCTCCAATGGCGATGCACATTTAAAAAATTTTGCCTTACTGGAAACAGAAAGTGGTGATTATTTTTTCAGTCCGGCTTACGACCTTATCAATACAAGAATCCATATGGACGATACCGATTTCGCTTTGAATAAAGCCTTATTTGTTGATGATTTTCAGTCAGGTGCTTTTAAGAAAACGCACCATCGCAACAGGGAGGATTTCCTGGAATTCGGGCGAAGGATCGGTATGGATGAAAGAAGGACAGAAAGATTAATAGCGCCGTTTCTCATAAAGCAGGAGAAAGTGGCGCAACTGGTTGGGCGATCTTTTTTGAACGATGCAACCAAACGAGCTTATATGCTGGATTATAACACAAAGCGCAACAGTCTTAACAAGGTATAGGAACACAAAGCTATTTATTGCTCATAAAAAAAAGTTGCCTTTTCTATAAGGCAACTTTTTATTTATGCTTTTGCTTTTTCC
>JACFNM010000050.1 GCA_019454915.1 Chitinophagaceae bacterium | reverse complement strand
CAGGGCAACTGGATAGACGCCTTACTATTCTCCATTGCCGTGGCGGTGGGGCTGACGCCGGAAATGCTGCCGGTAATTGTAACTGCCACGCTTGCCAAAGGCGCTATGAGTATGAGTAAACACAAGGTGATCGTGAAACGACTGAATGCCATTCAGAACCTCGGTGCGGTGGATCTGCTCTGCACGGATAAAACCGGGACGCTTACGATAGACAAGATTGTTCTGTCGCAACATCTGAACCTGCATGGGGAAGAAGATTACGAAGTGCTGAAATGGGCCTACCTGAATAGTTTCCATCAGACAGGACTAACCAACCTGATGGATAAAGCGGTGTTGGATCACGCGGAGCTACACGATTATCTGAAGGTGGAAGAAGATTTTGAAAAGATTGATGAAATCCCGTTTGACTTCCAGCGCAGGAGAATGAGTGTGATTCTAAAACAGAAAAACGGGAAACACCTGATGATTGCCAAAGGAGCGGTTGAAGAAATGATTGACCTCTGCTCGCATTGTTTTGATCCGGGTGAAAACAAGCAACTACATCTCGAAAACGACGAGGTAATCGCTTTGGATCAGGCGATGCGTGAAAAAATATTTGCCATCACCTCTTCCCTCAACGCCAAAGGGCTGCGGGTGTTGGTATTAGCCACCAAAGAGTTTGACGGAGACCACCTGCTAACCTATAATGTTGACGACGAAAAAGATATGATACTCACGGGCTTTATCGGATTCCTGGACCCGGCAAAGCCCTCTGCACAGCCCGGTATTGAAGCGCTCCACAAATTGAACATAGAGGTGAAGGTATTGACGGGCGACAACGAAATCGTTACCCAAAAAATTTGTCATGATGTGGGCATTCCCGTTAAAAACATCATCATGGGAAAGGAACTCGAACTTCTTTCAGATGAAGAGCTTACGGAAAGGGTTAATGACATTTCTATTTTTGCAAAATTGAGTCCGCTGCAAAAAGTACGTGTAGTGCAGTCCCTTCGCGCTAAGGGGCATACCGTAGGCGTGCTGGGAGACGGCATCAACGACGCACCCGCTTTGAAAGAGGCAGATGTAGGCATCACCGTAGACAACGCCGTAGATATAGCGAAAGAAAGCTCTGATATCATTTTGCTTGAGAAAGACCTATCCGTGCTCCACAAGGGAGTGGAGTATGGCCGGCTCACTTTTGGGAATATTATGAAGTATATCAAAATGGCAACAAGCGGCAACTTCGGAAACGTATTCAGTATAATTGGCGCGAGCGCTTTCTTACCGTTTTTACCGATGCTCCCCATTCAATTGCTGGTGCAGAACCTGCTCTACGATTTTTCTCAAATCGCACTTCCCTGGGATAAAATGGATGAAGACTATCTAACCGCTCCCAAGAAATGGGCTGCTAAAGGAATCAGGCGGTTCATGGTGTATTTTGGACCCATCAGTTCTATATTTGATTACATTTTGTTTGCGGTGATGTTCTTTGTTTTTAAAGCCAATGCACCGGAACACCAGCACCTTTTCCAAACCGGTTGGTTCGTGGTAGGGCTCTTGTCGCAAACGCTGATCATCCATATCATCAGAACCAAAAAGATTCCGTTTTTGCAAAGCTGGGCCTCCGCCCCGGTGGTCGCTGCCACTTCGCTTACGATGCTGATAGGGATCATTATTCCTTTCACGCCCATCGCTGGTGTATTATCCTTGGTGCCGCTTCCGGCGGCTTATTTCCCGTGGCTCATTGGAATACTCGTAGCCTACTCCTTATTGACCCAGGTACTCAAAAACTGGTATATCAGGAAGTATGATGAATGGCTGTAGTATTTAACCATGCAAGAGGAGACAAAGAATCGGTATTTCGTTCTTCTATTGTTGATATACAATTCTTTCATGAAAGTGGTATGCTGATGAATGGAAATCCGAAACCTGCCGTGTCCCGTCCACGTGTTCGGTGCAGCGAATGACTGTGGCTGAAAAGATCGCGAATGGAATCTCCACTTAAACCGGGAAAGTAGTTATCTTAGACACTATGAACGCTATGAACAAATATATTACCCTCGCCTTCCTGCTATTCCCACTTTTACTATCCGCTCAGCCGGCAGAAAAGACGCGGAATAAGAGTTGGAATCCCGACAAAGGCAGGTACTTTTTTAATAAAGTATTCTCCTGGCAATATACGGATGAGATGTCGGAAGATGCAGATTTCCGGAATGGGATCTCAATCCGGATTTATGTGGATGAGAAAACGGGAACCTTTTTATTTACCCCGGAGGCCTATGTAAATTCCGGCCCTATGATTGATTTTGTGATAGCCGATCAAAAAGGAAATTACCTCGTGGGCTATAGCCTGGAACACGGTGATTTTGTCTATGAAAGGCTTGTATTGGAGAATATGCAAAAATTGCGGGATAAACCGGAAACCGCGCTGGATAACTTCAAAGCGTTTTTCCGGAAGACCGGGAAGCAGAAGGTATTCGGCGAAAACCGCTATGGCTGGCCTACCTTCACCGGTGATGAATATAAAATCGTGTTTCCCGAAATGGACGAAGAACCTACAGTAGCCCATATCGCCGGTATCCCCTATAGTTTCTTACCGGTGTACATGTTTAAGCATCTGGCCATTGAGGCTCAATTGCCTTTCCACTTTGATTATTCAGAAATGATTCCCGGCAATCATATACTCCTCAGCGAATACAGCGAAAATAACGGGCGTAAAACGGCTTTGATATTTGAGTCGCTTTCCGATACGGAATACTATATCGATCTGAAGAAGTAAATATTTTGTTTACATTTGACGCCATGAATCGGGTCAATATGCAGTATGAGGAGTGCCGCTTTCACAAAGCCTAAAATCCTAATAGTCCAAGGCAATCTTAACGGTGGTCACCCAATACGTCCCCATGTGATTTATTCATATAAAAACAACAACAAATGAAAAGGTTAATCGGGCTCATGCTGCTTGCATCATTATTCGCCTGTAATACGGCTAACAACCAGGAAGATGGAACGACCAAAATCAATGAAGATACTTCAAAGAGTATCGCACCAGGCAGCGCCGATGGCACGACCAACCCCCAGCTAAATGACGGCCATAATGCGCAAAATGCTTTGGACTGGTTCGGTACCTATGAAGGTACGCTTCCCTGCGCCGACTGTATATAAAGTTCAAGACGCGCGTAGCCCGATAACTTTTACATTAAACAAAATCTTTCCATCCCAAAGGACAAAACTTATCCCGGACCCAGGATTTTTAAAAAACATTTGGAAGTTTCAATTATTTAATTACTTTTGTGTTAGTAAATACTTACTAACATATATGAAACAGGAATTTTCAGACAGACAGATAGAGATTATGGAAGCCGCTATGGAAATTATTGACCGCCGGGGTATCCAGGAACTAACGACCAAGAACCTGGCACAGGATATTGGTTTGTCGGAAGCGGCACTCTATCGGCATTTTGAGAGTAAACATGCCATCCTGCTTGGATTGATGAACCATTTTACCGGTGAAATGAAAGATAGAGTTGTGGCAATCGCGTCAAAAGAAGAAAGATCGCCCTCTGAGTTAATAAGAGACATCTTCCTTTCCCAACTGAAAACATTTGTTCAAAAACCAGCCATCGTTCAAATCATATTTGCCGAAGGCATTTTTCAATTCAATAAAGAACTGATGCAAAAAGTGGCCGATATGATGGAGATGATGCAGCAGCAATTAGAGCGTATTATTAAACAAGGTCAACAGGATGGCAGTTTTCGGGATTTTGCAGGACCTTCTACGCTGGCAACTATTATAATGGGCAGTATGCGTTTGGCGGTAATGAAATGGAAGGTAATGGGACATAAAACCGATTTGGTAAAAGATGGCATGAAGGTGCTTAAGGGAGTGCTGATGATGGTTGAAAAATCTGTAAAACAAGCAGTATAAAACGACTAAGTAAACATCTATGAAAAAGATAATTACCCGAATAGGAGCTATCGTATCCGCGCTGTTTGGGCTTCTTACCATTTTTGCAGGCGGGTCTGTTATTCTGGACCTCTTTGATATGAGAGAGAAACAAGGCGCTTATGTCTTATTTGTTGTTTGGGTCAATTTCCTGAGCGGGTTCTTTTATGTTGTTGCTTCTTATGGTTTCCTGAAAATGAGAACCTGGACTTCACCACTTTTGCTGTCCACAATGTATCTGCTGGTGCTGACTTCCATAGCACTGCTTATCTGGGTGTGGACTGGAAGCCCTTATGAAAATAAAACTTTAAACATCATGTCTTTCAGAATTGTGCTTACTGCTCTGTTATGGCTTATGGCCCGCTCCTTCAGAAAACGTTTTTCCATCAGTATGATATTATAACACTTTTTTTTATTCTATTATGTTAGTAAACACTTACAAACTTTTTATTCTTCTCGGCAGCTTTATCCTTTGGATAAACCTGCCATCTGCTCCGGCACAGGTATGGTCGTTACAACAATGTATAGACACGGCCCTGGTCTATAATAAAGGCTTGCATATTCAGCGAAATAATATAGAAATAAGCAATCAGAAACGCCGGGAGGTTAAAAATCAACTCATGCCGAAACTGAATGTGAATGCTGATTACCGATACTTTCCGGAACTACCTTATCAGCTCATGCCCATGTCTGTCTTCGGCGGACAGGACGGAAAATTTAAAGAAGTACAGTTCGGCGTACCTCACAATATCAATGCTAACATTCAACTGTCCGCTCCTCTGTACAATCCACAGGTTCATGGAGCCGTACAAGCTACAGATATTGCCACCAGCCTGAGTAATCTCCAAATGAAAAAAAACGAAGAACAGGTATATTTCGATATCAGCAACCTGTATTATAATGCCCAGATTCTAACCCACCAAATACAATTTGCCGATAGTAATCTCTCCAATACGAACCGCTTGTTGAAAAATATGCAACTCCTCCAGCAGCAATTATTGGCTACAGGTACAGACGTCAATAAGGTAGCCCTACAGGCAGACCAGTTGACGACACAAATCGAATTGCTCAAAAGCAAAAAAGACCAGGTACTGCTGGCTCTACAATTTGCCATGGGTATCTCCACTTCAAGCCGGATAGAGATTAATCCGGATATAGAAGACACAATAATCGATGATTATATCCCAAAACCCATCATTCATCTGCAAGTTATTAAAGCACAAAACAGGCTGCTTAAAAGTGATTTAAGTACACTTAAAAAGTCGTCATATCCCTCGGTTGCTTTATTTGGTACTTATGGAACCAACGGCTTTGGATATGATAAAAGTCCCAATGGTTTTTTAAAATTTCACCCCATGAGTTTCGCAGGCATCCAAATTACATACCCTCTTTTTGACGGTAATGTGTTAAGAAGAAAGCGAAATCAAAAAGAAATCGAATTAAAAAATAATGAACTGCAGCAGCAATTGATCGTCGAACAGAATAGCATGGAAACAGAAAATGCTGCCAATCAGAAAAGAGTGGCACAGCAATCTGTAAAATCTTCCGCCAGGCAAATTAAGCAGGCACAGTCCATTTATGATCAAACAATCATGCGGCAGAAAGAAGGCATCGCCACCCTTAATGACGTGCTTATGGCAGACGCTTCGCTCCGCGAAGCACAACAAAATTATCTGACAGCTATAATATCGTACCTGAAAGCAGATTTGGAATTAAAGAAGCTCACCGGAAACCTTTCAAACTAATATATACTATCAGAATCAGCATAACCATAATTATAAATAATGAAAAAGATTACCTACATCCTGATTACTTTAGTTCTCTTTGGGCTCGTTACATTCAAGCTTTATAACAACAAAAAAACCGCCGAAAGCAAAGTCTTTCATTTTGACAAAGAGATGCCCGTTCAGGTACAGGCAGACACACTAAAACTGCAACCCATTAAGGCGGAACGATACTTCACCGGCACTTTTGAACCGGAAAAAGAAGTCAAAATCAGCGCCGAAACACAGGGAAAAATAAAGTCATTCCTCGTTGACATCGGCAGTTATGTAAAAAAGGGCCAACCGCTAGTTAAAATAGACGATGCCCTGTTGCAATTACAACTGCAAAGCATCTCCGTTCAAATAGAAGGACTGGAAGCAGATGTAAAACGGTACTCAGTATTAGCAGAAGCGGATGCCATACAAGGAGTGCAATTAGAGAAAGCCGAATTAGGATTGAAGTCGGCTAAAGTACAGTACCACACACTACAGGAGCAAATTGCCAGAACCAACATTACTGCCCCTTTTTCAGGGATTGTCACCATGAAATTCACAGAATCCGGAGCTCACGCCGCGCCGGGCATACCCTTGCTTCAGATTACAGACAACTCAGCTTTACGGTTTACCGTGAATGTGCCTGAAACAGATTTACCCCTCTTCAGACTTAATCAGGAATATCCGGTAACTGCTGACGCCTTCAGCAATCTTAATCTACATGGGAAGACCATACTGATAGGCAGCAAAGCAAATATGGGCAACAGTTTCCCCGTACAATTCTCTGTTGCAAATACTCCTGACGAAAAAATTAAATCGGGCATGTTTGGGAGAGTGTTGATTTCAGGAAAGGAGCCCGGCGAAGCCTTAATCATACCGTCATCAGCTGTTATTGGATCCGATATTGAGCCTAAAGTATATATCGTCAAAAACAACAGAGCTGTTCTACAAAAAATCTCAATTACCCAACAGTTTGAAAACAGTACCGTGGTTGGTGATGGGCTGAATCCGGAAGATATCATCATTACCAGCGGGTTCATAAACATTTATGACGGCGCACCTATAGCCATAAAAAATTAAAAGATGAATATTACACAGATATCCATAAAACGGCCTTCCTTAATTATTGTATTATTTGGGTTATTTACGCTGTTAGGTGTTATTGGTTTCAACAATCTCAGTTATGAACTGATGCCTGATTTTAATCAGCCCGTAGTTGTTATAAAAACAATTTATCCCGGCGCCGAACCTGAAGAAGTGGAAAGTGCAGTTTCCCGTAAAATTGAAGATGCACTCTCCAATCTGGAAGGTGTAGATTACATGAATACTAAATCACTACCCAACGCGTCAGTGATTATTGCTAACATGAAGTATGGCACCGACCTGGATAAGACCATGCAGGATGCACAACGGTACATTGACAATATCCGAAAAGACTTACCATCGGATATATTAAGTCCTGAAATGAGTAAGGTTTCCCCCAATGACCTTCCGGTAATGCAGATAAGTGCGACGAGTAATATGCCTGCAATTGATTTCTACCAGAAAATGAAGGATGAGTATCTGCCCCGGTTGCAGCAAATTAAAGGCGTGGCTGAGATTACTTTATTGGGAGGTGAAGAACGGGAAATACAGGTTAAAGTTGATCAGAAGAAATTAAAGTTGTACAAAGTGTCCTTAATGCAGGTGTCGGAAGCCATCAACCGCAGTGGCATGGATATCCCGGCCGGAAAGGTGCAGACAAACGCTGTAAGTAACTCGGTAAGGCTTACGGGAAAATTTGACAACATAGAACAAATCAAGAATGTACAACTGTCCATGCCTGTTCCCGGCAGTCCGGTATATGTGAAGGATGTAGCTACCGTAACAGACGGAATAAAGGAAATTTCTTCTGTAAACAGGTATAACGGCACAAACGGTATCGGAATGCTTCTGAAAAAACAGGGAGACGCAAATGCAGTAGAAGTATCTAAAGCTGTTCGCGCCAGATTACAATCTATTGAAAAAGAGCACCAGTCCGAAAACGTTCATTTTGCTATCGCAGACGACAGTACCAACAACACGATTGCAGCTGTTAATTCAGTGGTTTTTGATTTAACACTTGCGGTTATACTGGTCTCCATAGTCATGCTCCTGTTTTTACGCAGTTTAAGGAATTCATTTATTGTTTTGATTGCCATACCCACTTCTCTGATTACTGCCTTTGCCGTTATGTGGATGCTGGGTTATACGCTCAACCTGATGACCTTACTCGCCATGTCGCTCATCATAGGTATTCTGGTGGATGATGCGACCGTGGTACTGGAGAATATCCAACGACATTTAGACATGAAAAAGGGTAAGCGGGAAGCGGCTCTTGACGGACGTATGGAGATAGGATTTGCAGCCGTATCCATCACACTGGTTGATGTGGTCGTATTCTTGCCCATACTGTTCCTGCAGGTGTTTGTAGCAGATATGCTTAAACAATTCTCCGTGGTAGTGATTACGTCAACATTAACCAGTCTGTTGGTTGGATTCACGCTTACTCCATGGTTGGCGTCCAGGATAGGCAAGGCGGAGGATATGAAACCCACCAACCTGTTCAATCGCTTTTTGCTCTGGTTTGAAGAGCAGTTACAGCGTTTTATTTCCTGGTATGGCAGGCAGTTATCCTGGGTATTAAGTCACAAACTGATTACTGTCGGCGCCATTCTGTTACTTTTCGTCCTAACGGCCGTGATGATGAAGCAGGGCATCATCGGTAAAGAATTAATTGCCACCGGCGACCAGGGAAAATTTAGCGTATATCTCGAGTTTGATAAAACGACCGCTTTACAGGAAAACAATATTACGTCCCGGAAGATTGAAGACTTTATTTCTGCCCAACCCGAAGTTGCCACACTGTTCAGTAATGTTGGCGGACCGAGTACCGGTATCGGGAGTCTTGGCGTGGGAGCTGCCAATAAAACGGAATATACTATCCAGCTGAAAGATACCAAAGAAAGAGGAAATGAAAGCACGGAAGCCTACATGATCAGGTTGCGAAATGCGTTACAAAACCAATACCCTGGTATTCACTTTTCAATAGCTGCTTTAGGGCTTGTTCCACGCTCTGCACCGATAGAGATTACATTGAGCGGAAATGATGTTGTTACGGTAATGGAAGCAGGTAATGCAATGAAAGAGGCTTTAGAAAATATTCCCGGAGCCGACAATGTCCGGTTATCCGTAGAAGAGGGAAGTCCTGAGTTTCAAATCATTCCTGACAAAGATAAAATGCAACGTTTGGGTATCACCACCGGTTATGCCGGACTGAATTTACGGACTGCCTTTTCAGGTAATAGTGATGCTACACTTACTGAAAAAGGCACAGAATATCCGGTACGGATCTGGTTAGATAACATGAATCGGAAAAACCGGGGGAATATACAGGAGCTGAACATCATCAATGCACAGGGGATGCCCATACAGGTAGGTCAGTTTGCAGATGTTGTTCAGCGAAATTCCCCTTCTTTATTAGAAAGAAAGGACCGCCAACCGGCAGTTACGCTAACGGCAAATGCTTTAGGAAGGCCTTCGGGAACGGTAGCAGACGATGTGTTAGCATATCTGAAAACTCATCCCCTTCCTGCCGGAATTGACATGTCGTGGGGAGGAGATATTAAACGTCAGAATGATAGTTTCGGGGCATTAGGTTCCGTATTGCTGATTTCTTTCATTCTCATTTATCTGATCATGGTGGCTTTGTATGATAGCTTTGTATATCCCTTTGTCGTATTGTTCTCGATACCCGTAGCCATTATTGGAGCTTTTCTGGCGTTGAACTTATCCATGAACCAGTTAAGTTTATTTTCTCTGCTTGGCTTAATCATGCTGATGGGATTAGTAACAAAAAATGCCATTCTCATTGTTGACTTTGCCAATCAGCTCAAAGAACGTGGAATGCATTTCAGAGATGCATTGATTGAGGCCGGAAAAACAAGGATGCGTCCCATATTGATGACTACGTTTGCGATGGCTATCGGGATGTTACCCATAGCTATGGCAAAGGGAAGCGCCAGTGAGTGGAAAAATGGGCTGGCCTGGGTTATTATCGGAGGATTATTATCATCATTGGTACTAACCGTTTACCTGGTTCCGGTTGTTTACTATACCGTAGATAGTCTCAAATTACGGCTACAGCATAAAAGACTAAAAAAAGAAAAACCAGGCAATATTCCGGGCAGGGAAATATCCATCGCACCATGATCGCTTATAAACAACATAAAGCCATCATCGTTCTTCTTTTCCTGATCCCTGCATCCTTACATGCACAAACAGGGCGTACACCATACTTTAACCTATCTGCCGAAAACGATTTGTTCATATTTAAAGGAGACGGAACAGACCGGTACTATACTAACGGTTTAAGGATGGACTATTTTTTCACCAAGGAAAAAATAATTTCCCTTCGTCTTTATTATTAAAAATGGCGGAAGATCATAACGTATATAGCTGGGGGCTCGCCCAATACATGTTCACGCCCTCCCGGATCGACATACCGGATGTTCAACATAATGATCGTCCGTACGCAGGCGCATTATTTGCAATCCACTCTCTTGAGTCTTATGATTATCAAAAGAAAGTGAGCGTAACGACAGAAATGAATATAGGCGTTATCGGGCCCCTGAGCCTGGCAGAGCAAACACAAACCTGGGTACACCGGGTATTTAATTTTACCATACCGGAAGGATGGAAAAACCAGGTGCCGAATGATGTGGTATTAAACTATAATATTAAAATGGAAAAAGAAATGCTGTATGTGTTAAACAAATTTCTGCTGAGCGGAACAATTGAAACTTATGCTGGCACCTTCTATAATGCCATGGGCGCCGGGTTTATTTTAAAGTTAGGAAGGGTAAACAATATTTTTGAAAGCAGAATCCATCTTTCGGAGAAAAAAAATAAGTCTCAATTATACGTTACTTTAAAACCAACAGTAAGAGCAATATACTATAATGCGTTATTACAGGGTGGCATTATCACCAACTCAAAAAAAACGCATAAAGGATACATTTTAAACAAAGATCAGATTGAACGAATCAGTGTATTTACGGAAGTCGGCCTCATCTATGAACGGCCAAAAGTCACCTTTTCATTAAAACAAAAAATGAGGACTGCACCAGTCAAAGGAGGAAATGCTATAGAGGTTGGCAATATTTCAATTGGTTTTACCATATAAACTTACTTCATAAGTGAAAACGAAATCCATCCGAATAACCACAACAATCATTTTATTATTTTCGTTGTTTATATCTTCTCACTCTGTCACACAGGATACAAAATTATTTTCTTTAACAGTCGATGTCCATGGGCTTAGAAACAATGAAGGCTCGGTGGTTATCACACTATACAACAGGGAAGATGCTTTCCCTGACGAACATTATCAAAAGTATGTAAGGAAAATAACCGTGACTATTGAAAATGGCAAAGCGATCGGAACGTTCAGCAATTTGCCTGAGGGAAAATATGCTGTGAATATATTACACGATGAAGACAATGATGGAAAGATAAAGAAAGGATTTATTTTACCTAAAGAGGGCATCGGATTTTCAAATTATCAATCTTTCGGTTTGGGTAATCGCCCAAAATTCAGCAAGGCATCATTTATGCTTGAAAATGACATGTTCATCCGGATTAAGGTTATATATATGTAACTTTAGTAATCCACTAATTCGGCGAGGTGGTCTTCACAGGCAGGCATTGTACAGAGGTGATACCCAGACTTATTCTGGTAACAGGTTTGCATAGCTCCACTTGTTAAACTATGCTGAAGACCCTGCCGGGACGAAATAATACTACAAAATGCGATAGCTCGTTAAAAAGCCTCACCAGGTAACAACATCACGCACGGCCAGGCTGGGACCCTCAATTCGGATAATTCCTTTTGCCTTTATCTTTTGGCGCTTACCGCAAATTTTCTTTAAACGTTCATAAGCGATTAGAAACGCTTAAAACCGGTTATAAAAAATTAGCCTGGCGAAATAACAATGTAAAAATTATCGCCCTGAACTGTTGATTATCAGCAGGGGGATTTTTTTCAGGGTTAAAATGGATAGCGTAAATTAGAGTGTCACATGCGATTCAAAAAACCTTCGCATCAGGAATCACTTGATGACATCCGCCAGGAAAGTTTAAGAGAAAAATACGTTTCCCTTTAGTACAACATTTATTACCTTTGTTTTGTGGACAAAAAGCAGAAATTCCGGACTGTCATAACTTACAAAGATTACTTTGAGAATTTCTTTGTGAAACAACGACAGAAAGTAAGAGATAAGATTATCTGGACTTTTGATTTGATAGAAGAAGTGGAAAGAATTCCTGAGACCTATCTAAAGCACATTGACGGTGCCGATGGGCTTTTTGAAATCCGGGTACAATCTGCAAGTGATATTTTTCGCATTTTTTGTTTTTTTGACGAAGGGCGATTGATCGTTTTGGCAAACGGGTTCCAAAAGAAAACTCAGAAAACACCTAAAAAAGAAATTGAAAAAGCATTAAAAATCAGGAAGGAATATGAAACCGAATTGCGAAGCAATCACGATTACAAACAAAAAAATAAAAACTAAAATGAGTAAAAAAGATAATATTATGACTCTTGACCAGTTCAAGGACAAACACTACGGCAGAAGAGGGACAGCAAAGCGCGAACGGCTTGAAGCAGGCTATCAAAATTTTAAAATCGGTGCATTAATCCAAGAAGCAAGATTGGAAAAGGGGTTGACACAAGAAGAGCTTGCTCAAAAAGTAGGTACCACAAAATCATACATTTCAAAAATTGAGAATAATATCAAGGAAGCCAGAATTTCAACACTTCAAAAAATAGTGGAAGTTGGCTTTGGCGGGCACCTGGAATTATCAATTAAGCTATAAAATAAACCCGAAACAGAAAACTGAACCGCGTGTAACACGCGCATTATCTATAGCTGGGCCGAACAAATAAACCTCAGCATTTGTATTTCAATTGGGCATTGCTTCAGGCTGAAAGTTCTCTATTGAACATTTGTACTTAATCTGTACTTTAGTACTTCTATCGGCTGACGTACGGGCGAAAGGTACCTTGAATTCCCTGCCATCGCTAATGCGTTATCCGTTACCTGCTACCGTATGGAAGCGTTGAGAATCTGCATCTATTAATTTATTATGACACAGTTCTCCTATTTGGGTATGTTGACAGTTGACAATTTTGGCTTTTATAGGATGCAACCAAAAGGAGATAAAAACAGCAAACAAACAGACATTTACTTATTTCGAACTTGCTTATTCAAATGGTTGGACAAATAGACCAACTTTCAGAGTTGATTCCACGGGTATATTCTTCATACCAAAAACAACAAACCTACTACAATATGGAACACTACCAGATTCAATAATGAGTGCAATTGACAATGTCTTACCGAAGGCGCTTCGAGACACCACAATAAAATCTAAAGAAGGAACCTGCGAAGACTGCCCTTTAATTGCAATAATCGCAAGTGTAGGCGACACAATAATTCGTCTTGTGCAATCTGGCCAAGTTGACACATCCTTTTTGTCCATAGGAAAAAAAATTTGAAGTGTTTGTTGGGAAACAAAAACTCAAGACGATAAATGCATCTTATGTTCTGGAGTCTCAGAAAATAGTATGGCCACCCCCACCACCACCAAGACTGCTACCTAAAGACTTGAAATTTGTTGTACCACGACAAGAAAACACTGGCAGCAGGCAATAACTAAGCTTTCGCTTCGTCCGAAGGACGAGAAATGAAAGCGATGTTGAACTAAACTTACGGTTGCCGCTTTTATATTATTATCGAGTTGCCATTCTTTGAAGTGGAGATATATTGCAGACCGGGCAGGGTATGCTTTGGTGTTTGAACAGCCCGTTTGGCAAAGCCCCAGGAAACCCGAAAATAACACTCTCATCCGGATTACGGTCATATATATGTAACTTTAGTAACCCACTAACCCGATATTTTATCGGAATTTTGCACTTAAATATTATAAACCATTTAAATCACAACATATTATGAGTTATTGCTTTTCAAAAACAGTTGACAGTAGCTTTGATCAGGCCATTGAGAAGGTTACGGAAGAGTTAAAAAAGGAAGGTTTCGGCGTTCTTACAGAAATTGACGTAAAAGCTACTTTAAAGAAAAAGTTAGATGTTGATTTCCGGCAATATAAAATTTTAGGCGCCTGCAATCCCCAGTTCGCCCATCAGGCTTTATTGGCAGAAGACAAAATTGGTAGTATGCTGCCCTGTAATGTTATCGTACAGGAACGCGATGGCAATAAAATAGAAATATCAGCCATCGACCCTGTAGCGTCTATGATGGCTGTTAAAAATGATACTCTGGGAAACGTGGCCGGGCAGGTAAGAGAGAAATTAAAAAGAGTGATTGAAAACGTTTAATAAATAAGTCCTGTGAAAAGGGCGACACGATTAAAAACAAATTCAGATGGCAAATTCTTTTTCTGAAGTCATCCGTTCCAGTACGCCCACTCTCGTGGATTTTCACGCAGAGTGGTGCGGACCCTGCAAGATGATGAAACCCATTCTGGCGGACCTAAAGTCCAAAATAGGGAACCAGGCGAAAATCATCAAAGTGGATGTGGACAAAAATCAACAGGCAGCTGCGGCCTACCAAATCCAGGGAGTGCCAACATTAATTCTGTTTAAGAATGGACAAGTAAAATGGAGACAATCCGGTGTAGTTCCTGCGGCACAGTTAGAGCAGATTATCCGGCAATTTTCGTAGCATATACCACCATTCAATACGGCCTCCGAAGGTCTTATTGGATTTCTTGAGGCTTGCTTCCTGAAACGTGTACCGCTGTATATCCCTTCGGCCCTCTTTCTGATTCAAAGAACACTTCCAATCCTTCCTGTAACATCAGATCAGCAGAAGACTGGTGCACAAATAACCGTCGGCCGTTTTCATGGTCTTCAATAAACCCGAAACCTTTCCCGGAATTGAAATAAGAGACTACCCCCTTGCGTATCTTTTCTTCGGGGTCCTCCACTTTCCTGGGAACACCGATTTCTATATCTTCCAGTTTAACCTCTCTCTTCACGGTGTTATCCGGGCGCACGGTGGTCAGATTACCGTCCTCATCCAAAAAAGCCATCATGTCATCGAGGCTTTTTCCCTTGTCCGCGTTCTTTTTTCGTTCCTGACGTTTCTCTTCCTTTTTCTTACGGGCTTCCCGCTTCTTATTTTCCCGTTCCTTTTTATTCCAACTTGTTGCCATATTAAAGATTTTTTGCGGTTGACGGAGTTGCTGCTCCGGCAAGCGGAGTTTGTTTAACGTATCTGAGTAAAAGCAGATGTAAATAGTAGCGGAGAGAAATGATTACAAAAGCAATTTAGCTCAAAAAGCGACCTGAAAGGTACGAATTATATCTGATAACTGACCGCAACAAGCTCAAATTACGCCTGTGTCCCTGGCATAATCCATCACACGCAACCGCAGTTCTTAAGCAGACTGAAAGATCCTATATAAAAAAAATCTGTGAGAATTCAAAACCTCACAGATCTTGCATACGATTCATATAGTTAGTGACCCCGCAGAGACTCGAACTCTGGACCCGCTGATTAAGAGTCACCAAAAATACTTAATTTATTTGAATCTATTTTAATCTACATTTCCTCCGAAGCCATTTACTGTAAAGGGTTTCAGGGTGTTTTGTTATCTTAGCTATGTCTTTAAAATACGCTGTTTAACTGTCGTGTGTTAGGCAAATTGTTAGGCCACTTTTTAACAATTGTGAGTTATGGAAGCAACAACAGCACGCATTCTTGACAAAAGAAGAATGCTAAAAAAAAGCAAGACTTATCGCCTTGCCATCCGGGTCACCTTTGACCGCAAACCGGTTCCCTTTCTTCTTGATCTACATTTATCCGAAAACGATTTTAAGAAGCTTTCTTCACCACGCCTTGGTAAAGAGCTTAGTGAAATTCGGAACAAATTTGCAGAAGAGGAAAACAGGGCTAAGGAAATTATCAAAAACTTAGGAACATTCACGTTTGATGCATTCAGGGAAGAATTCTACCGGCATAAAAAACATCGTAAACCTAAAGGCAAAATTCAAAAGGTATTTCCCAATATTGCTGAGCCGGAAGGATACACATCACGCCCTTTATTTAGCCCTTCGGAAGGACGTTCCCAAAAGTATGGGAAAGGGAAATACGACAAGGTTCGGTCAAATATTGACTATGCAGACTGGGGCCCGGTTGCAGTGGCATTTGGAGAATACATTAAAATCTTAGATTCTCAGGAACGGCTTGGAACTTCTGAAAACTACTTCATAGCCCTGAAAAGTTTATTGGAATATAAAAAGAACTTACGTTTTGAAGATATCACCGTAAAATTTCTTTATGATTATGAACAATGGATGCTTGCTAAAAAGAATACACTTACTACAGTTGGCATTTATCTGAGAAATTTGAGGTGTATTTTCAACAATCAGATTAGTGATGGATTATTACTACAAAAATACTATCCATTTGGAAAACGAAAGTATCAAATACCTACCGGGACTAATGTTAAGAAAGCTCTTGATTTTTCAGATATAAAAAAGATATACGAGTATCAACCCGATCCTGCTAATAAGAATGAGGGATATACCCGAGATATTTGGTTATTTGGTTTCTTTAGTAATGGTATTAATCCAAAGGATATTGCGTATCTGAAATATGGAAATATTGATGGTGAATTTATAATTATAAAAAGAGAAAAAGTAAAATTTACCCGCCGCTCTAATCCTAAAAATATTCTTATTCCCATAAATGAAGAGATGCAGGCGATAATCAATCGTTGGGGTAATCAGGATAGAAGTCCTGATAATTATATTTTCCCGGTTTTAACAGACGGACTTTCTGCCCACCGCCGCCGTGACCTGGTCCAGGAATTTATAAGGCTTATTAATGATTGGATGAAAATT
>JACFNM010000579.1 GCA_019454915.1 Chitinophagaceae bacterium | reverse complement strand
TTGTCAATATAGGTCTGGCTGCGTGCAGTCACTTCATATCTGTCTATATGCTGCCAGGCAACCCCCGCAACAGCATTCAGGGTATGAATGCCCCAGCTTTTATTATAAGTCAGGTAATTTTCAAACTGCCATGAATTGAAGCGATTATTCACTACAACGGCATTACCCGTGGAGGAAATATACTGAAGGTCAATACCATTGTAATTATCCAACCGCTGATTTATGACATTAGTACCTAATGTGGTACGCAACTCTAATCCATCTGCCAGTTTAATGTTTGCATACATATTGCCCAGCAAGGTTTGGGTACGTAACAAATAAGTACGTTCGTTAATTATCCGGAGCGGGCTGTCTCCTCCCTCCATACCGGGATAATCCCGGTTACGCCCCCAGGAGCCATCCGGGTATTTCACGGGAATAAAGGGCAGTTCTTCCAATACCTGGCGCATAACGGTGATACCACCACCTCCGAGAATATCAATCTGCCTGTCTGTTTGGTCCGTGTACCCCAGACTTCCTCCCACCTTCAGCCAGTTTTTAATCTGAGAGTCAAAAACAAAACGGGCGGCATATCTTTTTATCCAGGAGCCTTTTACTATCCCGTTTTCATTGCGGTGATTTAAGAAAGCTCCATAACTTCCTTTATCCGTCCCTCCTGTGAAACCTAATTGGTGATTTTGTGTGAAAGCCTTTTGGAAAGTTTCATCCTGCCAGTCGGTTTCATATAACGGATTTCCACTCGCGTCGAATAGCAGAGGATTCGTCCGTTTGGTACGGGGGTCTACATATTTGGTACCCGTAGCCCACCCTATCGGGTCGTATTTTTGTGCATTGGCATAGGCTAATTCTTCCGTTTCCAGAAATTCCTTCGCGTTCAACAGCGCCAGTTTCTTAGGATTTACACCAATACTGAAATCGCCGTCATAAGATAGCTTTCCTGCGCCGGTCGTTCCCCGCTTTGTGGTAATCAAAATGACGCCATTCGCACCTCTTGCTCCATAAATCGCCGTGGACGATGCATCTTTCAATATTTCGATAGAGGCAATATCATTCGGATTAATATAATCAATAGGCGTTTTGCAAATCAGCGGCATTCAATATTACGCCATCAATAACGTAAAGCGGATTATTGGACACACTGATAGAAGTGGCACCTCTTACGCGTACGTTAGCCCGGCCTCCCGGCCTTCCTGAATTGGAAGATACGTTTACCCCGGTAACCCTGCCGGATAAGTTCTGATTTAAGGAGGCCGCAGGACGTTCGGATAATGCGTCACTCCTCACCGTGCCAACGGCTCCGGTGAGATCCGATTTTTTTCGGGTTCCGTATCCTATCACTACCACATCGGCTAAATCAGTTGCATCGCCTGATTTTAATATGATATGGAAATTCACCGTATTGCCCACCGTCAGCTCCTGTGTAGTGAATCCCACAAAACTCACTACCAGAACGCTGCTTCCGGACGGCACGTTGATGGTAAACTCACCGTTTTCGTCCGTTGTCGTACCACTGCTGGTATTTTTGATAGTAATAGAGACGCCGGCTAAAGGCTCACCTGATTCATTCGACACTTTTCCACGTACGTCAATAGCTTTTCCTTCGTTGTTTTTTTCGTCCATTAAATAATACAATCCCGATTCGGTAAACTCCTCGGATAGATCTTCTGATCTTGCGTCGGCAAATAGCAGGGTAAGCATCACCGAAGAGACCAAGGTAAAAATCCATTTTAGTTTCTGAAGACCATTAATTGGATTGTCCGGAAATGGCAAGGCATGGAGACAAGATCTCTTTCCTTGTTCTTTGATCA
>JACFNM010000049.1 GCA_019454915.1 Chitinophagaceae bacterium | reverse complement strand
TATTACACCACCGATGGTTCGGAACCCACAACTGAATCCAGCTTATATACCGAACCCGTCGCCGCAAACGGTGTACTCAAATTCAAGACCTTTGACCGGAGCGGCAAATCAGGCAGAACCATTATAATCAATGCAAATTGAATTGTTGGTGAGTAACGAAAGATTGAGACTTATATTCTCCTCAATTATTCATTACTCACTTCTTTTCTATTCAATTGCTGAATCAATGCCGGATTTTCGGGCGTGAGGGTAAAGTATATTTCTATGGAAGCGGGAATTCCGGTATCCGGCAAGTTTAATCCCCATTTATCCACCACTGTCATTCAGCATCACGCGGTATAAATATCAAATATGCTTTCCTGCCGGGCAAATTTCAAATCTTAGGGGTTACCTTTGCCCCGATTTTTTATGATGAAGATACTAATGGTTTGTTTGGGGAATATTTGCCGGAGTCCTTTGGCAGAAGGCATTATGGAATATAAAATCCAGCAGGCTAATCTGGACTGGATAGTAGATAGTGCGGGTACCAATGGTTACCACGTGGGAGAAGCTCCTCATCGTCTCTCCCAGAAGGTAGCCCGTATGCACGGCATTGATATCAGCAAACAAAGAGCCAGGCACATAACCAGACAGGACTTTGAAGTGTTCGACATCATTTATGCGATGGCTGAAGACGTGATTGAGGATATACAATGGCAAACAGGAAGGCAGTACGACGCATCAAAGATTAAACTCCTCATGAACGAGGTTTATCCCGGCAGAAACATAGACGTTCCCGACCCCTGGTCCGGGCCCGAATCCGGATACATAGAAGTATATGATATGATAAACCTCGCCTGTGATAAAATCATTCAACACTATGCGCTTCCATCAAAATAAAATGAATTCACTCCAATAAGTATGAGTAAAGCAACCATACCACAGGGTACAAGAGATTTTAGTGCGGAAGTGGTCCGAAAAAGGAACTACATCATCCAAACCATTAAGTCCGTATTTGAGCTATATGGCTTTGAACCCTTAGAAACACCGGCTATGGAAAACCTGGATACCCTCCTGGGTAAATACAGCGAAGAAGGTGACAAGCTGATATTTAAAATTCTCAACAACGGTTTAGGTGATCCTAAAAACATAGAAAAATCCAGGGCAGCGTTTGAAAATGTTTTACAGGGGAAAAATGACAGGCAACTTACGGAACGGGCACTAAAATATGACCTCACCATTCCCTTCGCACGATATGTTGCCATGAATCACGGGCAACTCACCTTTCCGTTCAAACGGTACCAGGTACAGCCCGTTTGGAGAGCAGACCGCCCACAAAAAGGGCGATACCGTGAATTTTATCAGTGCGACGCCGATGTGGTTGGCAGTACTTCGCTGGTGAATGAAGTGGAGTTTGCGCTTATTTATGCAAACGTATTTCAGCAATTAAACATTGATGTTGAAATAAAAATCAACAGTCGGAAAATTCTCACTGCCCTGTCCGAATTGTGCCATGCAAAAGACAAATTAACGGGTATCACCGTCGCTATTGATAAACTGGACAAGATAGGAATTGAGAAAGTGGAAGGGGAATTATTACAACGGGGATTAAATCCGGAGCAAATCAATATCATCAAAAAATACCTCGGCATTTCCGGCAACAATAAGGAAAAGATAAAACAGGTGGAGGAATTGCTCGGTCATACGGAATCAGGGAAGAAAGGAATTGAAGAACTGGAATTCATGCTAAACTACTCGTCCGATAGCGGGCTTCAGTCGCTGACGATTGATTTCACGCTGGCAAGAGGTTTAAACTATTATACCGGAATAATTTTTGAAGTAAAGGCGCAGCATGTTCAAATGGGGAGTATTGGCGGGGGCGGACGTTATGATGATCTCACCGGCTTATTTGGCGTACCCGATATTCCTGGGGTAGGGATTTCTTTTGGCATAGATCGGATTTACGACGTAATGGAAGAACTAAGCCTGTTTCCTAAAGAAGTACACCAGGGGACGCAGGTGCTGTTTTTTAACTTAGGAGATGCGGAAAGTACAAAGGCATTTTCCCTGATGCACGAATTAAGAGCCAAAGACATCTCCTGCGAATTATTTCATCAGCAGTCCAAATTCGACAAGCAGTTCAAATACGCAGAACGCAAAAATATCTCTTTTGCGGCATTAATCGGAAGTCGTGAACTGGAAACAAATACCTGCACCGTTAAAGATTTGCGAAGCGGTAAGCAGGTATCTGTGAAGCAGTCTGACCTTGCTGAAACAATCCGTAAAATGAAACCGGAAGGTTAAACAAATAACCCAGCGTCCTATTTAATTTTCGCCAGGGCATCCTTCAATGCGTTGAAGTTAACCTGGGTTCCGGGGTTGGCTGTTTCTTCTGCGTACACAACCGTGCCATTCTTATCTACGACCCCAACTCCTCTTTTTGCCACCCCTTTCAATCCCAAAACAAAATCCGGCAGATACATATCGTAGGCTTTGATCATTTCCTTATTAAAGTCGGATAATAAATCAAAATTGATGTTATTCTTTCCTTTAAACACTTCCAAAGTAAAGGGCATATCCACAGACACGCCTACCACGGCTGCTCCTATTGAATTATAAAAACTCACGTCATTACGGTTTGTACACAACTGTTCGGTACAGACTCCCGTAAAAGCCGCAGGGAAAAAATTTATCACAAGTGTTTTGCCGGCAAAATCTTTTAAACTGACTTCTTTCTTTTCTGTGTTCACCAATGTAAAATCCGGTGCCTTTGTTCCAACTTTTAGTGCCATAACAAAAATTTTAGAATTACAAAGTTAGTGAAAAATAAGATGACCGGATTCTTAAGGAATCAATACAGACAGTTAAAAAGCACAACACGATCCTACGATTATCGCCAACAAGTCAATCTCTATTCCATCACATTATATCCGTTTTCCATTCAGAGAACAACCCCATCCTACTTACCCGCCTTCATCAAATACCCCAATAAATCCGCCACTTCTTTGTCCGATAAATTTGAAAGCAATCCCTGTGGCATCAAAGAAGTTTCTGTAGCTTCCCTGGATTGAATGGTAGACTTGTTTAGTACCACGTCATTTTGACCCACAACCCGCATGGTAATTTGCCGTTCGTTTTCGGCTATCAGGTTACCCGAATAAGTACGACCGTCACGCGTGGTGATAATGATCATTTTATAAGCATCCTGTATCTCGGCGCCGGGACTCAGAATATTAAACAAAAGATAGTCTATATCCGAGCGATTAGAGCCCGTGAGATTCGGGCCAATATTTCCTCCTTTGTCAAACATTTTATGACAAGTGCCGCAAACCGAAGCGAACAACTTCTCTCCATTGCTTAAATCCGGCTTATGTTCTGCTACTACTTTTTTATAATGGGCATATTCCTTCTTATCTGCGGGCTGATCATCAATAGGTCCCCAAATCTCCACAAAACCACTGCCCACCACCCGACGTAACTGGCGCGCTACATTTGCCGGCACCTGGCTCCTGGGCATCGTTTTGTTCTTTAATGCGTCGGCTAAAAGCCAGCCGTATACCGGTCGGGAGCTAAGCGTATGTATCGCCTGTTGTTTCTCTTCTTCATTCAAAGACGGATATTTTTTGAGTAACAGTTCTCCCAACCCCTTATCATTATACGCCGCTATGGACCGGATAACCTCTAACCGTAACGCCGGTTCTTCCAATAATTGGGGAATCATTTGCTCCAGTTCCTTTCTCTGCTGTGCCGCTAAAGCCTGCATGGCTTTAATTCTTTGTGCCGGATCCGCTTTCTTATCATTGAGTACACCCAAAGACCTTTGGGTAGATGCGGCGTCTCCGAATAAGGCGCCTATTTCCTGTGCGAGATTCGCGGTGGACGCCTTACCACGCTGCAATTTATTCATAGTCTTTTCCCAATTCGATGGAGGTTCCAAATCTATCCGTCCTTCCATGCCTGCTAACATTCCCTGGAGGAGGTCGTCCACATTAGCCGGCTGATTAGCGATTGCATCAGCTAACTCCGCAAGCGCGTCCGCATCTACAGCCCGCCTGGCCGTAAAACGACTGATGAGAGAAAGTTTGGACTCCGACGCTATTTCCAATGCTCTCTTCGGATTCTCCTTCACCAACTTTTCAAATCCAAACCAAATCATTTTGGGCAAATTATGATCATTTTCATCTTCTCCATGGTGGCTCAACGCTTCAGCCAGACGCCAGCCTGTTTCGCCATCTACACGCTGAATAGCAGAAGCAAGATAGAGCCGGACTACGGGAGACTTATCCTTTTCCGCCATCCTGACCATCAGAGAAGTAATATCTCCCGAAGGCTCACCATCCTCACATAATAACTGAATAGCCCAGGCACGCACGTACTCATCCCGGTCGGAGAGCGCTTTCTTCAACATACGGGTTTCTGTGCTCTTTGTTACGTGCAAGGCCCATAAGGCCCTCAACCGGTAATCGCTATCGGGGGATGATTCAAACAAATCCATCAATCTCCCTTTTGCTTCCGGATTCAATGTATTTTTTACACAACGCCCCTGCAGGATTACTCTTGCTCTGCGGGCATGCCAGTCACTCGTGCTCGTTTGCAAATCGGCTAATTGCTTATCAGAAAGCTTGTTCAGATCATCGTACCTCCCCGGAAAATCCATGGCTTCCGATTTTTCCGGCATAATCCTGAATACACGCCCCGTTTCACTGTTTCTCACCGTCTGCCCGCAAATATCTGCATCATGCCAGTCGAGGGCATATAATCCGCCGTCTGGACCCACCTCCATACTAAAGCCGACCCATTGCCCATTGTTGGCCATCACAAAATCATCTCCATGGCTCCCCACGAATCCGGAACCCTGCCTTTTGAGAATATCGGATAACACCGCATGTTCATGAATATTACACATAAATATCCGCCCCCGCTCCGACGCCGGAAAAGCATCCGATTGGTATATCCTTGCACCTCCATGTGCCGAACGATGGCTATGATCGGTGATGGTTTTTATATCGTCATACACATAGGGATTAAAATGCTGCCCTCCCTGACGTTGATAAATACCGCCGGGAATGATGTGCCACAAATGAGGAATCACGCAGGCGGTAATAAACATCTGCCCCTTAGCATCATAATCAATACCCCACGGATTACTGAATCCATGCGCCACCACCTCAAACTTATCCTTCACCGGATGGTAACGCCATACTCCCCCATTAATATCAACACCCTCTCCCTCCAGTATATCTTCCGGAAAAGGGTCTTTGTGCTTATATAATTTCCCTTTACCTTTTGGCTTCCGCACTTTAGAAGGGGTTGCAAAGCCCTGACATCCGTAAAGCCAGCCATCCGGGCCCCAATGAAAACTATTCAGCGTTTCATGGCGGTCACGAATTCCCCAACCGGTCAGCCGCACTTCTATATCATTTACATCGGCCTTATCGTCATGATTACGATCCGGTACAAATATCAGGTTAGGCGGAGCGCCAATGAACACCCCATCAAATCCCACGGCCATAGCAGCAGGGAAGGCAATATCCTCCATAAACACTGTACGCTTGTCGGCCACACCATCATGATCCGTATCCTCGAGAATGATAATCCTGCTTCCGCCAATATTAGAAAATCCATGCCCCCTTGACTCATAATCTTTATTTTCGGCTATCCACAGTCTTCCCCTGTCATCCCAGCAAAAAGCCATCGGCTGCGTCATCATCGGCTCAGCCGCCCAAACGTTAACCCGGTTACCGGGCTTAACCGCCATTACGTCAACGGCTTCCTGCGGGGTGAGGAACCGGGCATCCAGCGCCTCCAATTGCGCCAGCTTCCATAATTCCGCCGTATTATAGATGGAAGTATTACCGGTGTATTTCGCCCATTCATCATTTAGCCGGGTATCACTAAACTCACCCGTATACACAACCAATTGATGTTTGAAAATTTCAGTTTCACCCTTTTGAATTGTCCAGCTCGTATCCCGTGCCGTTGCCGGTCCCACGCCCATCTGTCCGTCTACGCGCCAGGCCTGAGGATATCCCCTGTTTTCAGGATGTTAGAATATATAAATATGCGCCTGATCATCCCTCCCTTCAACCTGCATGCCCACGTCCACCCACATAGCCCGCTGACCTTCGGCTCTGCCATTTTTCTGACGGGCATTGTTCACTACTTCCCCGTTAATGCCTTCCTTCCAGGGCATTCTTAAAAACAAGCCGCCATAATCATATTTGCCAATGGTAATATCCGTGAGCGCTTCTCCTTTCCACTCAAGACTGATAAAGTATTTGCCACTGTCCTGTGTCATCGTCCAGTCCTGGGTTTGCTTCATAATGGGCGTACCCTTTTCATCCAGCAGATTATACACCGTTTGCCATTGAACGGTGGTTCCCGCTTTTTCTATAACATTAGCCGATACACGTTTCCAGTAATTATCTCCGGGATGATGAAAATAATCGCGCCCGTTAACCCGCGTAAATCCCCAGTATAACCCGTTTTGATGCAGGTGATGCCCGGGACTATTCTCTGTTAACACTCCCCTCCCATCCGGCGCAACTATCGGATGGATAAAAGGCCGGAAATCGTCGCCCACATGCTGCACCAGCACCGGCTCTTTGGACCAGGAAGCATAAACTTCAATCGTAGTATCCGCTTCGCCCTGTTCTATCCTGAGCGTTTGGTCAATGGCTGAAACTTTGCGGTCGTTCTGACAAGACCCTAATCCTATGAAAACGATCGGCAAGAATATAATCATTCTTTTCATAAAGGGAAATTACGTAAAACAGCTAAACCTTAAAAGTTTTGAAAACCTTACGAGCTAAAGATAGGCTACAAATTCCACCAATAATTAAACTTCAGTACAAAGGCTCTTGTCTTGACTGAAAACGGACCGGGATAATAATTATCGGTGTACACCAGGAACAGATCGGATGCCGGTTTGTAGCGCCATTGAAACCTTGCATTGATGTTCAGATTATCCTGCTGTTCGTTGTATTGAACATAAGTGGTAAGAAACAGGGTATTGGTAAAAGTAACATCAATGCGCGGGCCTACGAGCAGGAAGTTTTGATGTCCCCAAGGCTGCGGAAGGCGCAATTGATTATAGCTGGCGCTCATTGTAATATTCACATAGGGTTGTACCCGGTAACCTACTTCTCCGGTGGCGCTGAGCAGGTGACCGTTCACATAATATCCGCCATAACGAAGCGAACCGAGATAGGTAAGCAGATGCTGCGGCTCAGACACATATTCTACACCAACTGTATTCCATTTGAATCTTTCTCCTGTCTGCAACGAATCCTTCCCGGTGTTGGTCGGGTCATAGGGTCTTAATAGTTCCACATAATCATTTTGCGCTAATACATTTAACGTAGCCTTTGACCGGAACGTGGTGAGATAGGATAAGATATGAGTATAATCTGTTTTTGCAAAACGATTATCAAAATAAAGCGTACTCTTAAACTGGGGCCCGTGGCTTAATACGTGTCCTCCTTTCGGGAAGAAAAAATAAGCGATGGATGGATTCAGCTTAAAATAATCGCCGCGGGGTACATATCCCACCTCGGCAGTATAATCCTTTCCCACATGTTGTATCTGTCCCATGATCAGCCATCTCCTGCTGAAATACTGAAGATGTCCGGCCTGCACCCAGTCATCATTCCCCGCACCCGGCTGAAAAGACTTCAGCACCATCGCCTTACCCGTCCACACGTTGTTGGAGGAAGCCAGGTTATACTCTATTCCAAAATTCCGGTTATAGGCTGCGTATCGTTCTTTACTGGAATCCGCAAGGGAAGGATAATGCATAGACGTTTTATCTATATACAATAACCCGATATTTGAACGCTTAAAAACTTTCCGCTGTAAGGACATTACGGCAAAATTTTGTGCCGGCAATCCGGTTTCCTCCACGGCTGCCGTCTGCATATCCATAACGCCGATACGGGTATTCTTATCCAGTTTTCCACTGAGTCTCGCTCCAAAATTAATCGGCACACCGAGTCCAATCCTCCTTGAAAAGAAAGGCCTCACATCTTCATATCCAAAGTTGGCAAACAAGTCCCCATTCTCTAAAAAGAACTGTCTCTTTTCCGGAAAGAACAATTCATACCTGCTCAGGTTGGTTACCTGCTTATCTACTTCCACCTGCGAAAAGTCCGGTCGAAAGGTAAGATCCAGATTCAGGGAAGGACCTATAGATACTTTTACATCGCCGCCGATATTTTTGTCCAACTCCGTTGTATGTCCGGTAAGATAGTTCCTGGACAATCCACCCAAAACATAAGGAATCACCGAAATATTGGAGCGTGGTGCAGGCGGAGCTTCGTCCCATACTAATGTGCCGGTATAAGCTAATGCTGCTGTTGGAAACTGGCGCGGTATAGGTGTCCAACTGGATTTTTCCGTGGTTTTCAAATCGTTTCTACTGAAGTTGATGCCCCATTGCATAGCATCTTTTTTATAACGGATCGTTTTAAACGGAATGGCGGCTTCCAGTACCCAGCGGTCATCATAATTCTTTACCTCGGATATCCATTTGTTATCCCAATTCAGATCTACTTTACTCCCTTCATACATTGTGCCGTCCCACTGCGCTCCATAGGCATTGGCGCCAAAAGCATAACCGGTTGTCAGATCATCAAAGGGATCTATAAAAACCAGGAAATTATCGTTTTTCAAAAAAGCAAAATCCCGCCGGAGCGACTCCACCATCAGTCTCGTGTCTTCGGGATTGAAACAAACGGCCAGCAAATAGATATTGTCCCTGTCATAGGTCATGCTTACGTCCGTACGTACCCCGGCGGCACTGGTGTCCATGGGCAGCACCATGTAAAAATCAGTAGCCACCTGCGCCTGCTGCCAGGATTCCTCATCTGCCACGCCATCAATTACAACCGGTGAAACAGCTTTTTTAATGTGGTACTGAAATGATGCATTCTTTTTTTGAGCCGCAGCGGAAAAATAAACCAGGAGAAAGAATAATAGAAAAGATAAGCGACTCAATTTATTATTTTTCAAAATGTCAGAAAATCAAAAACAAATCCATTCAGCCACTACAACTTAATCTCCTCTTCATTATGATCGAAGAAATGGAATTCAGTAAAATGATAATTATTGTTCTTCTTCAGTCTTATCTTCTGTTTATACTTCCAGCTCCATTTTCTTCTGATAGAAAGCATCCAGCCCTTGGTCAGGTAGGCATATATGATGGGATGAACGACGATGGTTAAACCCGAATGCTTCTGCATAACGAGATAACTCAGATTTTTTTCTATCTCATCTTCTAATACCAGCGTTGAAGAAACTTTTCCGGTACCGTTACAGGTGGGGCACACTTCCTGCGTATTGATATTCACCTCGGGCTTCATGCGCTGGCGGGTGATCTGCATCAGTCCGAATTTGGAGATCGGAAGCACCGCGTGTTTCGCACGGTCCGTCTTCATAAATCCTTCCATTGCGTCCACCAGTTTACGCTTATTTTCCGACAATTTCATGTCTATGAAATCCACAACAATGATACCGCCGATATCGCGTAAACGCAATTGGCGGGCGATTTCAGCAGCCGCCTCCAGGTTAGTCTCCAGCGCATTCATTTCCTGGTTATTGCTCACACTCTTATAGCCGCTGTTCACGTCTATCACATGAAGCGCTTCGGTGTGTTCAATAATCAGATAAGCGCCGCTGGGCATATTAATCGTTTTCCCAAAGGATGCTTTTACCTGTTTGGTGATCCCATATTGATCAAATATGGGTGTGCCGTTGTGATACAACGAAACGATCTCCTTTTTCTCGGGAGCTATCTTTTGAATATAGTTGCGCGTATCGTTGTACATATTCTTGTCATTTACTACAATGCGATTAAAATCTTCATTGAGTAAATCCCTGAGCATACTGGTGGTCTTCGCCTGTTCACTCAATATTTTACAGGGTGCCTTGGCGCCTTTGAGGTTGTGCTGGAGGTTCTTCCAGCTATCCACCAGCATCATCAAATCTTCGTGCAGCTCGGCCGTGTTTTTTCCTTCGGCAGCAGTTCTTACAATCACGCCAAAATTTTTCGGCTTGATGGCCTCCACAATTTTGTGCAATCGCTTCCTTTCTTCCGAAGAATGGATTTTACGCGATACCGCAATGATGTCATTGAAGGGCGTCACCACCACAAAACGACCGGGAAGCGAAATTTCACAACTCAGTCTGGGTCCTTTGGCGGCAATGGGTTCTTTGAGAATCTGAACCAGGATATTGGGCTTTTGTCCCAATACCTCATTGATTTTTCCGGTTTTGATGATTTCCGGTTCGGTTTGAAACCTGGAAAAGTCAAATTCCGGTTGTCCCTCGCTCACGTTCATCGCCTGGTGGGTAAATTTCAATAACGACCGGGCATAAGGGCTTAAATCCGTATAATGTAAAAATGCGTCCTTTTCAAACCCCACATCCACAAAAGCGGCATTCAGCCCGGGAATGAGTTTTTTTACCTTTCCCAGGTACAAGTCGCCCACGGCAAAACTGGCATCCGCTTTTTCATGATGCAGCTCTACCAGTTTCTTATCTTCCAGTAAGGCAATTTCCACGCCTACGGGAACGGCATTTATGATTAATTCTTTATTCAAGTGAGAAAGCCATTTAATAAACCATCACTCAAACGGGGAACCCCTTTGAGTGAATTATCCCTTGCATTCGATTTCATCTCCACATCATTAGCTGGAACAGACGATTACCACTTAGGCAATAACACCACTTTGTGCTGGTTATCCGGCAGCGAAAAGCTCCGCTAATTATTTCTTCTTATGACGATTCTTTCTAAGGCGTTTCTTACGTTTGTGAGTAGCAATTTTATGACGCTTTCTTTTTTTACCACAAGGCATAAACCAAATAGTTTTTTGTTATGTAATTTATAATTAATTCAAAAATTTCAAAATTGTAATTCCTGTATTCGCTTGTCAATTTCTTTAAGCGCTTCGGGGTTCTGTACAAACTTCTTACCCTCCTCATACCATTTCGCCGCCATCGCATTTTCTCCATGCCGTTCATACGCTTCAGCCAGTAAGAACACAGCTTCGGTATTATCCGGGTCTGCATGTACTACTTTATTCAACCTTTCAATGGCCCGGTCATATTGCCCGGTCATTATTCCTCCGTAACCCAGCATAAATTGCGCGTACATATTCGTTGAATCCTTCTGTGTTACTTCCAGTATGCTTTGAATACCTTCCATCGGACTGGATGCACCAGACGCTCCAAAAATATAGCAACTACCTAATCCGACTTTACTGGAATCGTTTTCAGGATTTAGGGTTAAAGCCTGCTTAAATAAATCCGCCGCCTGATTAGCCATCCACACCTGCAATGCATGCTGTTCAACCCCTTTTAGCTGCCTTAAATACAAATGGGCAGCAAAGGTGAGGCTTTTTTCAGAATTTTCCAATTTGGACTTTTCTCCGAGATAATACATAAACGGCTCAAAAACATGAGCGGAATCCTTCCAGAAACTGGCTAATTCATCATATAACCTGATTTTCTGGCTGGTGACATCTCCCCTCACAACCGAATTTTCCCTGGCAGTGAGCCAGGCCTGCTGTTCCGGGGTAAGTCTCGATTTTGCCGTTTCGAGTATGGAACCTGAATCTAATTGTTCTTCTTTAGGTTCGGCATTTCCCTGTGCTGCCTGAACCTTTGCAGCATCCGGCTTGGTTCTGCCCCAGAAAAAAAGAGCAAATAAAAGTACCAGCCCCGATGCTACAACTATCCATTGTTGCTTCTTCACTCATTCTAAATTTCCTGCGAAGTTACAGGCTATCTTCGATCTCTTCATCAAAATCCTCAACAACCGGTTTGGCAGACTGTAATTTTTTGACTTCGTGAACAAATTCCTTGGCTGGTTTAAATGCGGGGATATAATGTTCTGGTATATGTACTGCGGTGTTTTTCTTTATATTACGCCCAATCTTGGCTGCCCTCTTCTTCGTAATAAAGCTGCCAAAACCCCGGATGTAAATGTTTTCTCCCTTCGAAATGTTTTCTTTTACCTCTTTAAACAGAGTTTCCAGTGTAACTAAAACATCTACTTTTGGGATGCCTGTTTTTTCAGAGATATTGTTAATGAGATCGGCTTTTCGCATAGAATTGTATTTTATAAGTAAATGAGTTTCAACGATAAAATAACATAATTAATTTATTTCCAACAAGTTATTTTTTTAAATATTTTTCTATTTCTACCATTGTTTGAATCTCATGCAGCCGGTTTATTACAAAAATGCATCTGGTTATTACTGAACGTACAGAATATCTGAAAATTGTATATTATATAAATTAAAAAGAATCCATATTATTGAAAAACAGATAATTACTCCATGAAAAAGTCATTTTTCACCCAGAATCTTATGCGTTGGAATAAAGACGCTAACCGGCGTGAGATGCCCTGGAAAAACGAGAAAGACCCGTATAAAATATGGCTGAGTGAAATTATCCTTCAACAGACGAGGGTTGAACAGGGGTGGAACTATTATCTCCGCTTCATTAAAGCCTTTCCCGGCATAAGCAAGCTCGCCAATAGCAACGAACAGAAGGTCTTTAAACTATGGGAAGGGTTGGGTTATTATTCAAGATGCAAGAACCTGATTGCTACTGCAAAATTGATTGAAGAGCAATATGCCGGGAGATTTCCCGGCGATTATGACAAACTGCTTGCGCTTCCAGGAATAGGACCCTACACGGCAGCGGCCATTGCTTCCTTTGCCTTTAATCAGCCTAAAGCCGTGGTGGACGGAAATGTGATCCGAGTACTAAGCCGATTTAAAGGGATAGATGTTCCCGCAGATTCTTTATCCGGTAAGAAACTGTTTAACGAGCTGGCACAGCAATTTTTGGATAAGGAGAATCCCGGGATCTATAATCAGGCTATTATGGACTTTGGCGCCACGGTATGCAAGCCCCGGAATCCCACCTGCGATATTTGTATCCTGCGAAAAAGGTGCAATGCCTTTCTAACCGGCCGCGCGAATGACCTGCCGGTAAAAGAAAAGAAGATTACAAAAAAAATCAGGTGGCTATATTATTTCATTATGATATACAAAGGGAAAGTATATATCCGAAAAAGAACCAATAAAGACATCTGGCATAACCTGCACGAATTTGTGTTGATAGAAACGAAAAAAGCAATTACTCCTGGAAACTGGCTTCAGGTCGCCGGCTTGAAGCAATTGATCAATCCTGAATATGCAATAGTCAGCAGCACTTCAAGGATATATACTCAGCAGCTTACCCATCAAACCATTCACGGGCAGTTTATTGAAATCAGGTTACAAATACCGCTTAAAGCAAACCTGGGATACGATGCTATTCCCCTCGGAAAACTACACGACTATCCTCTCCCAAAATTTATGATTACTTATTTGGAGGAAAAAAATGTAAATTTAAGGAACGGTTGAGGAAGAAAGATTATTCGCAGGAATCAAAATCAAGCATTATGAGAGGAGTAAACAGGGTTATGTTGATAGGTAACCTCGGAAAGGAACCTGATATTCAATTCTTGGAAGGTAATATTGCTGTTGCCAAATTTCCACTCGCTACTACAGAAACATTTAAAGACAGGACCGGGAAATTGATTAGCCAAACGGAATGGCACACGGTCGTTTTGTGGAGGGGATTGGCAGAATTAGCACAAAAGTATCTGCACAAAGGCAGCCTGGTTTACATAGAAGGCCGGTTAAGAACCAGGAGCTGGGAAGACAAAGAAGGGAGCCGGAAATTTGCAACGGAAGTGGTGGGAGACAACCTGATCATGCTGGATAAAAGGGCAGACGGAGGTCATGGAATCAGTCACGGCAGCGATCAGCCGGACAACTTTGGCAGCGATATACCGCCCATCGGTGATACACCGCCCGAAAACATGGCATTTTAGTATTTTATATAAATACTTATTTTTGTATCCATAAAAGCAGGCAGGGTGATAACCTGCCTTTATGATTATATTGATCGTTCATATAAAATAACCGGCTTGAACCACCCGTTACTTATCTACAGTATTCCAATTAAAATTAAGTCAATCGTGCTGGCTATCAATCCGCAAAGCGTAACTATACTTATCATACTGCTGCTTTCCCTTTTGATCATTTCATTTTTTGTATCGGGTGTAGCGGTGGCTTTTTTTTCCCTGAACTACCGCGACATTAACATGCTGAAAACCAAGCAACATCCTGCTGCACGCCGGATCATCACGCTGCTGGATCAGCCCAAGCAACTATTGGTTACCCTGCAAATCGCCAGTACCGTAGTAAATATCGGCGCCATTATCGTTTCCAATGTGCTGATGGAAGAAATACTGGAAGAGCCTAACGTTTACCTGAATTTCACTATCAAATTAGTGGTGATAGCATTCCTGTTGCTGCTCTTTGCGGAGATACTTCCAAAAGTCTCGGCCACGCAAAACAATATCCGCTTTGCCTACAGTGCATCTCTGTTGGTGGAAGTCATCTACAGCTTCCTGAGTAGCGTAAGCAAATGGTTTGTAAAATTTACGGAAAGAATTGAAAGAAGTTTCGGTGGCGTTAAACACCACTATATCTATAATCCGGAGGATATTAACCAGGCCATAGAAATGAATGCTTCGGAGAATACAACTGAAGAAGAAAAAAATATCCTGAGAGGAATTGCCCGCTTTGGCCAGGTAACGGTTAAGCAGATTATGCGCACCCGGCTCGATGTAAGCGCCATTGAATACAAAACTGGTTTTCGCGAGCTCGTTCAACGAATTGAAGAACTGCACTATTCCCGCCTGCCCGTGTACAAGAGTAACCTCGATGACATCGTAGGCATTATTCACTCTAAAGACGTACTACCCTTCATCAACGAGCCTGACGACTTTGACTGGCGCCAGTTGCTCCGTCAGCCCTATTTTGTTCCCGAGCAAAATCTCATCAAAGATCTCTTGCGGGAACTACAGAAAAGGAATACTCATTTTGCCGTAGTAGTAGACGAGTTTGGAGGAACCGAAGGAATCGTTACGATGGAAGACATCATGGAAGAAATTATCGGGGACATACGTGATGAATTCGACGACGAAGAAAGCGCCAACAAAAAAATAGACGACCAGACCTATATTTTTGAAGGACGCATTATGATCACCGACGTTTGCAAAGCCATGGGACTGAAGCCAGACACATTCGATGAAGTGAGAGGAGAGAGTGAGTCGCTGGCAGGATTAGTACTGGAACTGGCGGGGGAAATACCGAAGCAGGAGCAGGTGATTACAATCGGCGATTTCGAATTCACCGTGCTGGAAATTGATAAAAATAGAATTAAAAAAGTGAAAGTGGCCATTAAACTGGCAAATCCCCAGTAGGCGGCCTATATAATCGTTGCTCAAATGATATCCTTAAAAAAAGCCTTCCTGTATTTTCTTTTATCGATTCCTGTATTTTACGCATGTAATAGCCATTATACGCCGCGACCCAAAGGGTATTTCAATATCAATCTTCCGGAACATCAATACCAGCCCTTCAATCAGCCCGGCTATCCATTTACATTCGATTATCCCGTTTACAGCAACGTCACAAGAGATAGCTGCCTGTTTGACGAAAGTGCGGACAATCCCTACTGGATTAATATTGACTTTCCCGATTTTAATGCACGAATCTATCTCAGCTATAAGACCATCGGCGGGAAATCATGGTATAAAGTGAAAACAGACCAGGGATACAAGGATTCTACGGCTGTCAATACCTTCGAAAATCTTCGTGAAGACGCATACAAAATAACCTTCAAGCACTCCGTAAAAGCCTCGTCCATCGAAGATTCGGTGTTCATCACACCGCGCGGTATCGGCGGCGTCTTCTTTAATGTGGGAGGAAACGCAGCAACGGGAAAGCAATTCTTTGTTACCGACACCACCCGGCATTTTTTAAGAGGCGCCCTGTATTTTGACAGTACCCCCAATGAAGATTCGCTCGGTGTCGTGTATCAATTCCTGCAGAAAGATATGGATCAAATGATCAACACCCTGCAGTGGAAATAGACTGGAAACCCATTCCCGCATTATACCGATATCCGTAATAAAGCATGACAGCGGGAAAAAACTAATCCGTTGCTCCCGGTTGATATGGTATCTTTACAAAAAAAATCATGATAGAAATTGGCAACATACTGGTGAGTGATGACGTCGTGAAAGAGCAATTTGTTTGTGATTTGGATAAATGTAAAGGCGGCTGCTGCGAAGACGGAGATGCCGGCGCTCCTATGACAGTAGAGGAGACTCAAAAACTTGATGAAGTTTTTGATAAGGTGAAACCCTATCTAACCGCCGAAGGACTCAATGAAATAAAAAAGTCCGGCAGATATTTCTACGACAAGGAGTTTGGCTGGGTTACGCCTACGATAAACGGCCGTATTTGCGCTTACGGACATTATGATGAAAAGGGCATAATAAAATGTGGACTCGAACAAGCCTATCTGGACGGTAAAACAGGCTGGAAGAAGCCCATCAGTTGTCATCTGTTTCCGATTAAAACGAAAAAGACCAGAACCTATGAAGTTGTAAACTATGAGCCGAGAGAAGTATTGTGTGCTCCGGCTTGCGTACTGGGCAAGAAGTTGAAAATGCCGGTCTATGTTTTTGTAAAAGAAGCGTTGATCAGAAAATTTGGGCAAGATTTCTATGATGCACTCGACCAGACAGCAAAGCAATATTTCAGAAAAGGCAAAACCGACTAAAGTGGTAGAAGGAGATATTGTTAACAGAACTCACATCGTCAATTCGCATAGCACTTCAATGCTTCCATATACTCCGGCTTCATGCTCCTGATCTAC
>JACFNM010000578.1 GCA_019454915.1 Chitinophagaceae bacterium | reverse complement strand
GCGGCTCTACACCTTTTTCCTGCAAAACACGGTATAATGTCCCCGGAACAAAAGCAGGCGTATAAAATGCCGTCAGAACACTGTTCTTTATGGATTGAACAACTTCTTTATAGTCCGTTTCGGCTAACTGCGTTTTCAGCAGTTGGTGCAGGTCCTGTATATCTTCATGCAAGCGCAGGTCGGTTTCGGAAGCGCCCAGCTTCATCCATTCCTCTTTTGGCGCATCGGGAAAGAGTACAGCTTTGATACCGCCAAAACCGCAATAACGCTGCAATGCAGTTATATCCGCCTCGCTGAGGGTTTTACCCTGTTCCCATTCCAGGGCGATGCGGATGGCAGCGATATTGTCCCTTAATTTTTGATGGATATTAAAAGCCATACTTCACTTGATTCCTTCACACACATTATCCAATAGCTTTCTTATTTCTTTTCCAGGTACTCCTGTATCGTTCCCGTCACCGCATAACGCAGCTTCCTGTCTTCGGCCCTGTCTTCGCTGAAGCCCATTTCTTCAAATACCGGGTTGCAGGCGGTGATCATATTGACGATTTCATAGGTCAATACACCACTGTCGCGAAGCTTATTAAAAACTTCTTCAAATTCCGCTTCCAGTATTTCTTTGATGTAATTGAACTTTGATGGCCGCAGATCTTTGGTCAGTTCGTTCATGCACAGTTCTTCGATGATATAAGATGGTTTACTTGCCGCTTCAAGACTGTCCAGCATCGGCTGGATCGCCGATACCTTTTCTTCAAGGTATTTTGTCACCGATAAACTACCCTGCAGGTTTAGCACCAGTTCAGGATTGTTCTCAACAATGTAGCTGTGCAGTTTTTCTTTCAATTCAGTTTTCATCATCTCCGTTTTTGATCAGCTGTAAAGTTAGCTATACACCAAAGAATGATTTGATAACGGTGGCTACGATTACCAGGAATACGCAACTGCCAAACCAGGCCGCCGCCACTTTCCCGGTATCGGGATCGCCTGCGTTCCATTTCTGGTAGACCTTTACGGCGCCTATCAGTCCCAGCAATGCGCCTACGGCGTACATCAGGTTAGTGCCGCTGTCAAAATAGCTGCGCACTTTCTGGTTCGCCTCCTGGATGCCCGCGTTGCCATCCTGCGCCAATACTGTAGTGCAAAACATTAATATGCTACACAGGCATATAGAAAGCGTAAGCCATACAAATCGTCCTTGTTTTCCTTTTCTCCCGGTATCTAGTACCTGTTTCTTTTGTTTCATTACTCACAGTTTAAATTGGTTCTTTTTTAAAAACCTTCCGTTTACCTCCCCCGTCCCGGTTATTACCGGGAGGGGGAGGGCGGAAGGCGCCCTAGTGCTGCCAACCTAACCACACTTGTTTTATTACCACTCACCTGGCAGCATGAGCTGTCGCCGTACCACTTCACCTTCACTTACAACACCTCGCCGGTACGGCCTACCTGCGGGATAACCGTTCCCATGTTTCATTCAATTCCTCTTCACTGAATTCAATCCCGCAGTTTTCTTTGGCATATCGTATGACCGCATTATTGATTGCGACCCTATAGGCGGGCTTCCGTAACCCGGTATAGTTTGCCAGCCGTTCAGATAATTGCCGGAGCAATTCCTGCCTGCTGGTGTTTTTGCCTGCCTTTTCCAGGATCGCATATCTCAGGTCAAATACAACTGCTTCCAGTTCTTCTAAGGATACTTCTTCTGATGATTGCTCAGAATGGATATTAAAAACGGGCCTTGCTCTTTTACCCCGCAACAGGTTTTTAATTTCTTTCCGGTAATATTTTATACCTATGAGCAGGTAATATAACA
>JACFNM010000577.1 GCA_019454915.1 Chitinophagaceae bacterium | reverse complement strand
TTGCTTCTGATGGCGGCTATCTGATATCCTTAAAGTAAAAAAAACACATCTATCCAATTTTTTGAGATAGATGTGTTTTTTTATATCGACCGATAAGCCGGACAACTTAGGCCAGTTGACGAAGCTCCATCAGTTCGTTTTCAACAGCTTTGATTTCTTCTTTCAATTCAACCAGGTACTGTTCAAGCCGCTCAATGTACTCTTCGCGAGTCAGGTAAACTTCTTGGGTTTGATGACCGTGACCGCCGCAACCGCAGCTTCCACCACAAGAGCAGGAACCATCGTTATCAGACATTCCGCATATCTCCTTATAATATATTGAAAACCGGATAGTAAACTGTGGTGTGGGTACTGCCACAGCTTTCTTATGCGCCCTATTATACACCAAATAAGACAATTTTGGTATATTTAATTTAAGGGAATCTGGGTGCAAATCTTACAAATACTTATTGGATAAAAATTTCTGTTGCGAATGAAGTGGATGATATTGTAAGATTACCATACAAGATAAGCCATCCCAAAACAAAGAGGAGATCATTTTTATGAAACATAATAAAGTAGGGGTAATGATTGGAATTGTTTTGATCCTGGTCAGTTTATCTTGCCAGTTAACAAGCCCACAAGCGCCCAGCCAGCCCACCTTGCCTCCGCTTGAAACGCCAACGCAGGTAGTTGAGGCGCCCCCAACCCCAACAGAAGATACCTCGGCCACTCAGGCTGCTGAACAGGCAGAGCGCGCTACGCAGCAGGCGGAGCAGGCAATCAAAGAGGCGGCGGCTGCCACCGAGGCCGCGAATGCGGCGGAAGCCGCGGCGGCTACGCAAGAGGCAGACGCGTTCATGAAGCAGACCGCCGAGGTAGAAGCCCAGGCAACCGCTCAGGCGCAGGGGATGGCAGACGCTGTCCAGTCGCTGGTGCAGCAGGGTGTACTGAATAGTTCATCCGGGACCTATTATTGGATGGAAGATTTTACTCAGAGCTGGGCGCAGATTGGCTGGTATCAATGGTGGTCCACCGGGCTGGCCCCTACCAATTTTGTCATCCGCGCCCATACGGAATGGGAATCAGGCAGCCGGACAGCCAACTGGTATGAATCGGGCTGCGGTTTTGTTTTTCGCGAAGAAGATGAAGACAACCACTATATGATCTTTTTAGCCTTGGACGGTAATGTATATCTAAAGGGCTATGTGGATGGAAAGTACCGTGAATTCGGCAAAGGGTACTATGGCAAAGTGGATTTCGCCAAGGGCAGCGCTGATGTGATGCTGGCAGTCGAAGGTGATAATATAACGTACTTTGTCAACGGAGAGAAAGTCCTGCAGCGGAAAAATAATGAATTAAAAAGCGGCGACCTTGCCCTGACGTTGATGTCAGGCACGAATAAGGATTTTGGCACGCGCTGCCGCATGTCAGACATTGAAATATGGGATCTTACTAGCCAATAATGATGATTGGCGCTTCTTTTGGGCGTTATCGCATTGATCACCAGTTGGGCGAGGGCGGCATGGCGATTGTCTATAAAGCCTTTGATGCCCATCTGGAAACCTATGTGGCGTTAAAGGTAATCCGCCGGGATTGGCTTCTTTTAGAGGGAAAGGACGCCTTGTTGGCCCGTTTTGAAGCGGAAGCCAAACGCGTCGCCCGTCTCTCTCATCCTAATATCATCCCCATTCTGGATTACGGCCAGTATGATGACGCTCCTTACCTGGTGATGAAGTTTATCCCCGGTGGAACGCTGAAAGAACGCTTAGGATCTCCAATGCCCTGGCGTGAGGCGGCGCGCCTGCTTTCGCCCGTTGCCAGGGCATTAAGTT
>JACFNM010000576.1 GCA_019454915.1 Chitinophagaceae bacterium | reverse complement strand
TTATCCCTGATATGAATCCATGTGGGGGCGTGGCAGCGAAGAAAATGGTTAACTTTAAGGATGTGTAAGTACAACCTTTTATTATTTTTTCTTACGTCTTCGTTTTCGCTATTGGCTCAAACCGAAAAAACGGAGCAGGGGATAACAATAACATCCCTGAATAAGAAGACTACGGTATATACCGCAGAAAGTGGAGCCCTACAGGTGAATGTTTCGCCGAAAGACCTCCAAAAATTTAAAGCTATCGGGGCGGTGCGTTATAGCGACTTTGGCGCAAAAGGCGATGGCAAAAAGGACGATATAGATGCGATTGCTGCAACGCATGCATTTGCCAATCAGTATAAGCTTTCGGTGAAAGCGGATGACGGAGCCACCTATTATGTCGGAGGAAAGGAACGAACAGTGGTTATCAAAACCGATACGGATTTTGGCAGGGCAAATTTTTTAATTGATGATACTGAAGTAGAGAACCGGAGTGCCTCCATTTTTGAAGTGCGCTCCAGCCAGGCTTCATATAGACCCGGGGGAATTACCACACTTACAAAGAATCAACGCAAGCTGGATGTTACCCTTCCTGTAGCTTCGCTGATCACGGTAACGAATAGCGAAGTGAAACATTATATTCGGTATGGTCCCAATCAAAATAAAGGATCTGATCAAACCGATATTTTCATTGCTGATGAAAACGGACATATAGATATGAAGGCGCCTGTTATCTGGGATTTTGAGAAAATCACGGACATCATGGCGCTTCCGATTGATAAAGATACGCTGTACATAACCGGTGGGCGTTTTACCACGATAGCTAATCATGCTCCTTCTAAGTACACTTACTATGCCCGAAATATTTTGATTCGGCGGTCTCATGTAATAGTTGACGGAATAAATCATTTTGTGAAAGGAGAAGGCGTTCACGGAGCACCTTATTCAGGTTTCATTTCCATAAGTAACTGCGCTTATGTAACGGTTAAAAACGCCGTGTTAACCGGGCATAAGACTTATCGGACCATCGGGTCCGCAGGGGTATCTGTCGGAATGGGTAGTTACGATATAACCGTCAATCGCTCGCTTAATGTATCCTTTTTGAACTGCTCACAGACTAATGATATCAACGATAATGTATACTGGGGAATCCTCGGATCGAATTATAGTAAAAATCTTTTGTACGATGGTTGTACTTTTTCAAGATTCGACGCGCATAAGGGCGTAGCCAATGCCACAATCCGGAATTCGACTCTCGGTTATATGGGAATCAATGCGATAGGAAGCGGCACTTTTACTGTCGAAAACTGTAAACTCTATGGAAGAAGCCTTATTAATCTCCGTGATGACTATGGCAGTACCTGGCAGGGCGAATTTATAATACGCAACTGCACTTTCACACCCCTTGCCGGTAAATCAATAAGCGCTGTTTTGTTTAACGGATCCTATTCCGGAATGCATGATTTCGGCTATACCTGTTATATGCCCGAGCGGATTACCATTGAGAATTTGAAGATTGATGATAGCCATCATCCGAAAGATTACAAGGGTATGGCCATTTTTGCCAATTTTAATCCGCAAAGGAAAGATAGTTCCTACACCGAAACATTTCCGTATGTTATCACCAAAGAAGTCATTCTCCGGAACGTAACGACCACCAGCGGTATGCCATTGCGAATAAGTGACAATAATTATATGTTCAGCAATGTGAAAGTAACGGGACTGTAAAATCTACCCTCATACTTGTATTTCATTAATTCGTTGCCTGTTGCTATGACCGGATTCTGATTGTCTGAGCTAACCATTAGCTTACCTGACATTACTAATGGAATTT
>JACFNM010000575.1 GCA_019454915.1 Chitinophagaceae bacterium | reverse complement strand
ATGATGATTACGGGTGCTAAATGAATTTGAGCAAAATGCCCGGCAAGCCAACTGGTGAGATCTGTTTTGGAAAACCCTTTGGCAATCGCGAGACCTCCGCCGAAAAGCAGCAGAACATCCCAGGGAAGTTTTCTTGCCGTTTTCCAGTCGAGTAATTTTTCATTGTTTGGGGCCGGAATAATGAAAAGAAGAAGTCCTCCAAACATGGCAATGATGGTGTCGTCCAGCTCCGGAATAAATTGGTTCCAGATAAAGGTGCGCGTGATCCACAGGAAAGCAACAAAGCAAAATACGACCAGCACTCTTTTCTCAGCTACAGATATTCTTTCTAATGGTTCAGGATTAAACGTGAAGGATTCGTCTTTCTTCTTTTCCAATCCCCGCGAAAGATACCACCAGCAAATCAATAACAATAACAGGCTAAAGGGAGTAGCAAAGACCATCCAGGAAGAAAAAGAAAGGTCTATTTTCAGTGACTCTTTAATTACTCCTGCAAGGATAATGTTGGGAGGCGTACCAATCAGCGTAGCCATTCCTCCTATAGACGCCGCATAAGCTATGCCCAGCATCAGGTTCCGCGCAAAACGATCACTGTTTCTGAACTGGGAAATAACCGACACACCAATAGGGAGCATCATGATAGTAGTTGCCGTGTTTGGATATCCACATAGAAACAAATGCAGTTGATACCATAAAACCCAGCAGCACTCTTTTCTCGCTGGTTCCTATGGAACGGATAATCTGATAAGCGATTCTTTTATGAAGATTCCACTTTTCAATAGCCAGGCCGATAAGAAAACCGCCTAAAAACAGAAAGATAAACGGATTACCGTATGAACTGGTTGTCTGTTCCAAAGACAAGGCGCCCGAGAGGGGAAAAATAATAATCGGAATCAAGGATGTAACCGGTAGTTCAACCGCCTCCGTGATCCACCAATAGGCAGTCCATAGCGTACCAGCCAAAACCGCTTTTCCTTCGTGTGACAAGGGGGGAATATCCCAAAAATAAACGATGATGAAAAGCAACGGGCCCGCTATAAGATGCATGGATTTAAGAGGCAATTGTTTCATATTATTGATTTACCGGCTTAAGAATAGTAAGAGAATAGGCGTTTTCTTTGATCTTGCCGGCCGTAAAATAAGCGGGAAAGTATTCATTATCTGCCCAGATGGGAAACAGATTACTATAAAACGGACTTCTGGGATCTTCGGATTGACCCGGTGTATTGATCATAAGTGTTTTATCCCAGTCAGACAGATCACTAATGATCCTGAAGGAAGCGCCTGAGGTCTGTTTCTCCCATCCACTCGTCGCATTAACCGTGTTGTTGTAACCGCCTTTGGGAACGGCTTTGATAGCGTATGCTTCCTTTTGCGCGTTATTAAGCAAAGGATATATTAACGGCTTCAACTCAACGTGCATATATTTTTCCTGGCCATACTTCCAGTTTACCATATCGTTGCCGTATTTTTCTTTTAACGTGTTGACAGCCGATTCAAACGTTTCTTTAAGAAATAAATCTCTGTTTGCATTACCGTTTTCTCCAAATTTCAGCTCAGGGTTTTCTATCCATTCCAGGATTCTGTATAGTTGAAGACTGATTAGCCTCTTTAAAGCATCCGGAATAAATCGTCTGCCCGCTTCCTGATATATATTCCTTTCCCACATAACATAAATACCCGCTTCGATAGAAGTAGGGGATAAGACATAATCCCAATTCTGAAGCAGATCGCTGGCTTTTTGGGCTTCGGAGGTATTTAACCGTATATTCCTGAGAAAAGGGACCAATGTTTTTGCAGGAATACAGAAATAATCGGTTT
>JACFNM010000574.1 GCA_019454915.1 Chitinophagaceae bacterium | reverse complement strand
TTTGTCCCTGCTTTAGTTTTATTTTCTTTATCTCCATAGTCTGTCGTTGATTATCGTTTAACAGGTATATCGAAACATGAACAAGAGTGTCTCCGGATTCATTATTGTATTCAACATACAGATCGCCATCTGTCGGATAGGAGTTGGCATCAAATCCTTTTCTCAGTTTCACATAAGTACCATTGGGATTAGCGTTCGTTACTGTATCTTTCTTAATGGTGAAACTCCAGACTTCTGTCTTTTGTGCATAAGTATTTCCATTTTTGGCGATAACCTGCCACGCATAATCCCTGCCCGGCTCCAGCGCCTTGTATGACGCGGGGTAAAGCAGGTAGGGCGTATTCAGATATCTCTCGATGAACAATGGCGAATTGCGTTCCATGGCTTCGTACGGACTTTGTCCTTTCCTGAGTTCCACTATCAGGATTTCGTAGCTGAGATTGTTAAACATAGACAAAGGAGCCGGTGGGATCCAGTTAAAGTGAGGATACCTCGTATCCAGCACAGATGTATCGGCGGGGGAGATAAGTTGGGGCGGTGTCATGGGCTCAACGGTGATGTCCACACACTCTTCACCGGCGGCAAAATCAAAACCCTTGCTATGATTTTCGGTTATCACGTAGCAAACAGTATAATTTCCTACCGGAAGAAAGTCAGAGGTACCACCTGCTACCGAATTCACACTTCCCCCGAAAGTATAGCGTATGGGCGCCAAATCTTTTTCTTTCAATAGCGTAGCTCCCTTAGGCAAAACAATGGTTCTTGTTGCGGCGCTTATTAATGTTTGACCGGAGACTGCATCCGTAATCGTAAGCTGTAATTGTACCTCCTGAGTGCTTCCCGAATTGTTGATTACCACCAAATTCCACAATTGATTCTTAAGAAATATACCCTGAGGCGGTACTTGGGGCGTAATGAGTATTTGCGCCGATGAGAATGATGATACGGCGATCATCAATCCTACAAATATCCAGAACGTTTTTAGCTTCATCATTTCGCTGCTTTTAGAAAGTTTTAATATAAATGACTCTTCCCATATCGTTCGGGAGTAGTGTACCATCAATACCCGGCAGAAAGCCGTGGTCGAATGAAAGATGGATTTCTCCCAACTTATTCAGTGTCCATTGCATGTTTCCATAATATCCCCACGAACCGGGGCTTCTGTTCAGCCGATTCCATTTAATGCCTCCTCCTGCGCGTAGCCATTCTTTTACGGCGTAACTCATTCCCTGATCCAGAGACAGTAAGCGGTAATCTCCATTATAGCTCAGGTTAGCAGAGCTGTGCAACGTAAGTTTGCTTCCGATGATACTATGATTGATCATCCATCCTGAAGCATTATAATACAGAAATTGCTGTTGATCCTGATTGTTAAAAAACCGGTTATGGATAATAGCCGAATGCATATAAACATCTTTTACCTTATACATATAGCTCAATGACGCCATGAGCGTACTAAACCTCGTTTCGATGATCTCATTTCCGTTTTTATACAGTTGGGAAGCGGGCATGTATGCCGCCGTAATTACGGACCTTTTCTTCAGACGCAGGCTCATTTGCAAACTGGTAAACAAGGTATTACTCTTGTAATTGTATATGGTATAAGGTGAATTGTATTCATTCGTTTTCAGAGAGCCGGATACAAATAGTTTTCTTTTCAGGAAGTATTGATCGGCCTTAATAGCCCAGGCGCTGTAATTGGAATTGTAATTAAAGACATTAAAAGACTGGAAGTTGATTCCCAGTTTTTTATACATCCCTGTTAACCGGGTACCTTTGCCGGGTATATAAGACGCTATCTGAACACTATAAGCCTCATTAG
>JACFNM010000573.1 GCA_019454915.1 Chitinophagaceae bacterium | reverse complement strand
ATTACGGTTATAATAGTATCAGCGTAAGGCGATCCAATTACAACCATTATTTCCCGGTTGACAAAAATTTTAAAACTCAGGAAATATTGCGTGAAGTAGCATTGAATGCTGAGGAGATACCTACCATGGAAAATGCAGCATTTGAATTCACGTCACCACAGGGCAGAAAATTTCTATTGTTAAATCTGGAGTTTGCTCCACGAGACACCGTTGTTGCCTGGGCTAAGAAATTGGTGGCAGAGGAAAAGTATAAACATCATACAGGAATTGTTCTCACCCATTCTTATTTGAATAACAAAAATGAACAGATCGAAAAAGAAAATTACCCCATAAGCGATGGAAACTATGGGGCAGCTATCTGGAGAAAACTGGTACAGCCTTCCTCAAATATCCAACTGGTTTTTTCAGGTCATATCGGGTCTGTTGAAAATTTCAGGGGAAATGTCGGTTTCAGAGTGGATCGTAATGCAGCAGGGAAAAAGGTAAGCCAGATGGTTTTTAATGCCCAGGCTCTGGGCGGAGGATGGAGTGGCAACGGAGGCGATGGATGGTTACGCATACTGGAATTTTTACCAGACGGGAAAACGGTCAAAGTAAAAACTTTTTCCCCGTTCTTCGGTATCTCTCCTACAACACAACAGCATGCCTGGCGTACCGAAGCTTTTGATGAATTTGAATTCCAGATAGATTAGTGAACAATGATGTTCCTCACAGATGTTCATAATCGTTTATTAATGGATTTCTAATCCTGCTTAACTTTGGTGCATGCTAAAGGAGAAAATTAAGCAACTGGCCCTGAAATACAAATCATCATTTATTGAAATACGCCGCCATTTACACGCCCATCCGGAATTAAGTTTTCAGGAATTTGAAACCTCAACCTATATTCAGGAAAAACTGCAAAGTTGGAGTATTCCGTTCAGCATCCTGGCAAAAACGGGCGTGGTGGGCATCCTGGAGGGGAGGAATCCCGGCAGCAGGGTGATAGCGCTGCGCGCCGATATGGACGCTCTACCCATTATAGAAGTAAATGACATCCCATATAAGTCGAAAAATGATGGTGTAATGCACGCCTGCGGACATGACGTACACACCACCTGTCTGTTAGGAGCCGCCCGAATCCTGAATGAACTGAAAGACGAATGGGAAGGAACCATCAAGCTTATCTTTCAACCCGGAGAAGAGCGCAACCCCGGAGGTGCAAGCCTGATGATTAAAGAAGGCGTACTGGAGAATCCTGCTCCCGCTGCAATTCTCGGGATGCATGTACACCCTCAACTGGAAACCGGCAGATTTAGTTTCCGGGAGGGTAAAATAATGGCGAGCGCGGATGAGATTTACATTACGATAAAAGCAAAAGGAGGACACGCAGCAGCGCCACAGGATACGCCTGATTCTATACTTATTGCGTCCCAGCTCATCGTAGCGCTACAACAAATTATCAGCAGGAACCGGAATCCTTTTTCACCATCGGTGTTATCCATCACCTCTATACACGGAGGCCACACCACAAATGTCATTCCCAATGAAGTAAAATTGATGGGTACTTTCAGGGCTATGGATGAAGAGTGGCGGTTTAAGGCGCACGAACTAATAAGAAAGCTCTCTACGGACCTGGTGCACGGGATGGGAGGGGAGATTGACCTGTTGATAGACGTTGGTTATCCAACGGTATATAACCATGAGGATTTGTGTTTCAAAACCAGGAGAGCAGCGAAAGAATACACCGGAGCCGGAAATATTGAAACAGGAGAGTTGCGTATGGGTGCAGAAGATTTCGGCTTTTATGCACAGGAAATTCCCGGCTGCTTTTTCAGGTTAGGC
>JACFNM010000572.1:237-1824 GCA_019454915.1 Chitinophagaceae bacterium | reverse complement strand
CCATGGACGGCACACAAAAACAAACCCCACGGGCAGGCTTTGTGGGGTTTATTGTATACTGTTTCATGATGCTTTACCCCGGGTAAAACATACGAACGCTTATAATAAGATTACAAACAGGAGTGTTTCGCTGCAAGGTCAATTTCTTATTACCGAATGACAACAGCAATACCTGTTTTCGATAGTACCCGGAGCTTTAATTTAGGGAAACGTTATGATGAGGTAATAGGAAAGATACAAGCTTACATACATTTATCATTTCTCTATGATAACCTCCGTGCCGATGGGCAACATATCGTACAACTCATCCATATCACTAAATCTAACAGAAATACAACCTGAGGTCCAGTTGATATATTTATCAATCACCCATTCTTCATTAGGCCGGGTACCGTGGATACCAATACCGCCGCCGATGGTCGCCTTTTTGGGAATTACTCCGGCAGCCTTTCGTTGATTAAACTTGGTATAACTCTCTTTGGTAGGGTAATCAATCATGAGAAATTTTCCCCACTGCTTATGGATTTTTTTCCCGACTATTTTAAATTTTCCTTCGGGAGTTAACCGGTCGCCTTCCATTTTTTTATCGTCCTGATTCTTATTGCCAAACACCACCGGATAAGTTCCATACCAACCTTCCCGGTCAAACAGTGTCATTTCGTAAGCGCTCTTTTTTATTATCAGGCGGTACCCGGCAGCAGGCAAAGGATCGGTGTTTAGATTTTGGGCTATCTGCCTCGCCGATGTGTCCTCACTAACAGATGATATCGTTTTTGCTATTGTTCTGCCTGAGCCCGGATTCTGAATCGTCAGCGATATGCCGATTATCAGAGATACTGAAATAAAAGATGATACATTCATCATAGAGTATTTTCAATTAAGCCTACTCAAAAACGGACACCAGACTTCAATATTTCCATTTTCAGCTTTCTTTATCCTTTGATATAATAACAAATAGAATTCCAAAAGACGCGTCTTTCCGCACCTGGAAATCATTTTATAAAAAGTTTATCATTCAATTTGTTAAAGGAACAGCAGATAGCAAAATAGAGAAAAGAACAAACAACAGGGGTGTATTGTCTTTAGAGACGACCATCCATTTTTTGAGTAATATCAACGAGGTAAACAACAGGAGATTGGGCAGCGGGACGGTGCTCTTCGCGTATAAAATATTTATAAATCCGCCTTCAGTCCTAATAAAAAACCCTTCACCTTTTCCAGCTTTTGTATCAGGTCGAAGTCTTGCTGTACTTTCAATTTATTTTTTTTCAGATAATCCTTCGCTCCCCCGATGGTATATTTTCGCTGGCGTAATAAATGATGAATCAGCAACAGGTTCTTAATATCTTCCGGGCGGAAGAGCCGGTCTCCCTTTCGGTTTTTCCTGGGCTTCAGAAGATCAAATTCATTTGCCCAGTATCGCAATAAGGAGGCATTCAGATGAAACATTTCCGCCACTTCTCCTATCCCGTAATATTGCTTTTGAAATAATACTTCATCCTCAGGTATATTAATAAATGCTGATTCGGCATCCATCTCCCTGATGGACTTCCTCCCCCTTTTCCCTTTTTGGAGCGGTGGAATTTT
>JACFNM010000572.1:0-227 GCA_019454915.1 Chitinophagaceae bacterium | reverse complement strand
GGGAGCGGGCGCTATCTCTGCGGGTGGTTCTTGAAGCATATTTTCTTTTAACTCCCCGTCTGATAATTCTCCGGCAGGCGCACCCGGCGATATTTCCTTTTTTGCTGGGTTGGATTGCTGCTCCTCCTCCCGGGCGAAAGACTCAAATAAATCCAACTGCTTATACATAATGCTAAATTAACATTATGCGGGATGAAACAAAAGGAAACACTGAAATTATCCGTATT
>JACFNM010000048.1 GCA_019454915.1 Chitinophagaceae bacterium | reverse complement strand
GACGAAATCTTTGTTAAGGCGGGCGATACCGCAAATGTTAATGTGCTGGCAGTGGATGACCCCGGAGATGTCATAAGTATGACAGCATCTAATTTACCCGGGTTTATCACCTTCACAGATCAAGGTAATGGGAATGCTGTACTGCATTTTGCACCAACAGGCAACCATGTAGGTAAGTATGATAAGGTGACTATTAAGGCTACAGACCAACATGGGTCCTCCAGTACTAAGAAACTGAACATAGTCGTAACCGATAAATATTTGACTTCTGTTTACGTAAATTTCAACAATAAGGATTTTCCATATAGTGCTTTCCCGTGGAATAGTTTCAATGTTCCTCAAACGGGATCGGTACCTGTTGGCACGCAAATCACTAACCTTACAGACGAAACCGGAGCAACCACAAATTATAGTATAAAATTGTATGATAAAAAGTGGTCGCAGCATTTTGACGGACAAGCTACTGGTAACAATTCCGGAGTGTTCCCTGATAGTATTTTGATGAGCGGATTTTATTTATATGTGACGGCAAGTGATATGGAGCGAACTATTAGGATATCAGGGTTGAAAGATACATCAAGATATAACCTGGTATTATTTGGGAATAGGCATTATACGGGCCCATTGGTGACAACTTATTCTGCAGGAGGAAAGACTGCTTCTCTGGACGCAAGAGATAATATGACTAATACCGCACGGATAAACAATTTGGCACCTGTGAGTGGTGTCATAGACTTAGTTGTGAGTGGGACGATCGGCAAATATGCGCCCATAAATGCTTTGGTGATTCAGGAGTTCAAAGAAGGACTTGTTCTCCCTCCCTATGGACTTAAAGTAACGAAAAGTACCAAAAATTCGATTAGTATTTCCTGGAAATGCGAAGCTACGGATGTTACGGCGTTTGAGGTATGGCGTTCGACTAGTTTAAATGGTACCTATTCGAAAGTATCCGGAACTATCTCGGGTAATACTTTCAGTTATACCAATACAGGTCTCAGCTCCGCAAGTGTTTATTATTATAAAGTAAGGGCCGTGACGGCTACAGGAAATTCTGAATTTAGCGATCCGATAGGCGGAGCTACCGTCAAATTCGCTATTGATATTAATTTCAATGAAGGAGTTGACGGGCCTCCTGAGCCAGCCCCTTGGAATAATGTCAATACACTGATTACTACCGGATTTACGATGAATAATTTGGTGAACCAGGATAATCAATATACCGGTATTGGCATGACAGTCGTTAATAATTTTGGTGGATTCAATAAGAACGGACCATCAACCGGTAATAACTCCGGGGTGGTACCGGATAATGTAATGAAATGCTATTATTTCATGGAATATGGTACGGTTGCTCAATTGAAAATTACCGGATTGAATCAGTCAATGAGGTATAATTTTGTCTTCTTTGGTAGTAGAATAAATAATGAGGTAGGGTATATTACTTCCTATGCAATAGGCGAAGAGATTGTTTACCTGGATTGGAGAGATAATACACAAAATACAGTTCAGATTAATAATGTTGAACCGGACGAATTGGGTAATGTGAACATTTTTATTACATGTCCAACACCGGGCGGCTACGGTTATCTGAATAGTTTAACCATTCAGGCGGTTACTATCCCCGAAGGAGGAGGTGCACCCTCTGGAAGAAAGGCACTGGAATCTGGTAAGGTATCATCCGCTGATCCGGGCTCTCCACCCTCGGTGTTGGCGGCATCTGATGAAGCAGTTTTACTAAATGCTTATCCAAATCCATTTGTTGAGGATATAGTGCTGGATATTGTAATGAAAAAGCCCAGTCCGAAAGTAATAGTTTTACTGAAAGATTTTTCCGGAAGGACATTGAAAGAAACGATATTGTCTAACGTACCTTCCGGAACGAGCCTGCACCATTTGAATGTTAACGGGAGGAGTCTGGCATCGGGGGTTTATAGTATTCAGGTGATTAATCCTTCAGACAATATGAGGAGTAGTTCGATAAGAGTGGTCAGAAATTGATTAACTAAAAGATGAATCCTTTTCAGTGTTGCACCGAACGATGAAGTATTGACGAAGTCATAAAACCCACCAAATTATTGGTGGGTTTTATTGATCGAGTCCAAAAAAGAATACACCGTATCAGCAGTAATAAGTGCTAAGAAGCCGGATGCTGTTAGAATAGTGAGTTGAGGTTCGATTGATTAATATTTTTTTGTTTGGGTTTAGTCAATTTGATTGCTGTCTAAAGCCTGGGAATAGCCTTGGCTTGTGTATATTTTTGTATACTTTGAACAATAGAAATGAGAAGGATTTGTTTATACAGGAGTAATTGTGAGAGAAAGTTCGTGTGACAATAATCAAGGGCTGCAGACATAAGACGTAGTGGAGTGTTAACCTGCTTAAAGATGGGATGTTAAAAAATAACAAATGAAGAATGGACAAAGGATTCATGGGATTGATGCCCTGCGCGCTATTGCTATGCTACTGGGCGTCGTCTTTCATGCAACGCTTGCCTATAAGGCGAAAATTCACGGAGGAAATCAGCCTCATGACCAACAGTTTAATAGCTGGATATTTGACTTACTGGGCTTTTATGTTCACTCTTTTCGCATGCCCCTGTTTTTTATAATCGCCGGTTATTTTTGCAGATTCTTATATTATAAGATTGGTGAGCGGCAATTTATTCGCCATCGCTGGAAGCGCATTGGTATTCCCCTGCTGGTAGGAAGCATAACCATTGTTCCATTGAGCCTTTTCCCTAACTTTTTGTACGAAGCTGTTTATATAGACGGTATGGCCTGGCAAGAAGGCTGGAAGGTCAGTTTTTTGAAAATGTTTAAAAGAAACGGGTTGTACCATCTTTGGTTTTTATACGATTTGGCGATGTTTTATTTCATTACAGTCGTCCTTTTAAGATTAAATAGGATGAACATGGTTAAAAGAGCCAGTGGAGCGTTTTCTTCTTGGTGGAGTCAGTTATCATTCAGGAAGTGGTTTTGGCCGTTATTATTGAGTGTGCCTATTTGGGGCATATTGTATTTCGAAAGGGATCTTTTTGTCTTTGTGGATGTGCATTTTATTCCAAAACATCCATCGTATATTTTGTTTTATGGCTATTTCTTCGGATTGGGATGGTTGTTGGAAAAAAGGACGGATATCTTTGGAATTTTAATCGAAAAAAGGACGATTTTTATCGTCCTGGGCACACTGCTGTGTCTACTATTGTTTTATTTCGACTGGAATAAGCAGGTATATCGTTCATTTGCCTGGTGGAGTATAGTAAAATGGGCGGCTGGCTTTGAAGTGATTCTTCTATCGCTGGGCTTCATTGGTTTTTTTCTGCATTATTTTAATACGGAAAGTTATCTTTGGCGTTATGTGTCTGATGCGTCCTACTGGGTATACCTAACTCATCTCGGATTAGTCGTTTGGTTACAATTGTTGTTTCTGAATAGTGCTGTTCCCGGGATACTGCGGTTCCCGCTTGTGTTAGGCATTGCATCACTGGTTACTTTCGTTACCTATCAATGGTGGGTAAGGTATACTTTTATTGGGAATATATTGCATGGACCCAGAAAACGAAGAAGCCCGGGGAAATAGATAATCTTTATGAATATGTTGAAAAAGAATAGTTTGGATAATATCGGCTATTAAAATCATTCTTTCGTCAAAATAACCATTGGATGGTGGGCCCCTCTAATAGTTGATTGGTAGACGTATTTATTTAAGAATTCTTGTATTTCTTCGTTTTTTGTAGTAATCAAAGAACTTGACCGTAGGATTGCGGGTTTCAATAATTTATACATCACCATGAACTTCATCTGCGATTTCTATATCTTTATCCCAGATGACTACTTCATTTGAAGATATTTCCCGGGATGCTACTCATTCGCTTTACGCCGACATAATTATCCCCTTAGCATTACCCCAAAACTATACCTGGAGAATACCAGATCAATACGCTGAAATGGTTAAAACAGGCTGTCGGGTGGAAGTAACGCTGAGGAAAAACAAAAAATATGCGGGGGTCATCAAACGGCTTCATCAAAACAAACCGGAGGCGTTTGACCCTCACCCAATCCTTAATGTGCTGGATGCTGAACCTATCGTTTACGATCATCAACTGAAATTATGGACATGGATAGCTCAGTACTACATGTGCAGTGAAGGGGAAGTGATGGCCGCTGCCCTGCCTTCTTATTTCAAATTAAATAGCGAAACGGTCTTCGTTTTTAATGAAGAATTCGGAGAAGACTTTTCCGCACTCGACAATGATGAATTTATTATTGCGGAAGCCCTGAGCCTGAAAAAGGAGCTGAGGTTGCCGGAAATACAATTATTACTGGATTCTGCTCATATATATCCGGTCATTAAGCGTTTGGTGGATCGAAAGGTTTGTTATGTTTGGGAGGCGCTCAAAGACCATTATAGCGTTAAGAAAGAGACCTATGTTATACTGAATCGGGACTATGAAAAGGACGAAGTGATGGCAGACTTGTTGAATCACTGGAAAAGAGCGCCTAAACAAATGGAGTTGTTATTAAGCTATCTCCACCTGATAAAAACGGAAGGCGAGGTGACGAAGACTAGCTTACTGAAAAAATCCGGCGCCTCCGATTCGCAATTGAAAGGATTGGTTGAAAAGAATATTCTATGGCTTGAGAAGCGTGCAATTGACCGGTTACGCTATTTGCCGCCGCAAATCAATATCGATTTTACTTTATCGGCTGCCCAACAGGAGGCTTTTCTTGAAATCAACGAAGCCTTTAAGGAAAACCCGGTATGTTTATTACACGGTATTACGTCGAGTGGCAAAACCCAGGTATATATTAAGTTAATTGAAAAATACCTGCTGGAAGGGAAGCAGATATTGTATCTCCTTCCGGAAATTGCCCTCACCTCCCAGATTATCCGCCGGCTGCAAAAGCATTTTGGAGGGCATATCGGGATCTATCATAGCAAATTCAATCAAAATGAACGAATTGAAATATGGAATAAGATCAAATCCGGAGAACTGAAAATTGTGTTGGGCGCCCGGTCGGCTTTGTTCCTCCCGTTTACTGACCTGGGTTTAATAATCGTAGATGAAGAGCATGATACTTCATTCAAACAATATGAGCCGGCGCCCCGATATAACGCAAGGGATAGCAGTATTTATTATGCAGGCATTTGCAAAGCCCATGTGTTGCTCGGAAGCGCCACTCCTTCATTTGAAAGTTATTATAATGCTACTCAGGGGAAATATGGATTGGTGAAATTGAATGAAAGATATGGAGGGGTGCAGCTTCCCACGATTGAGTTGATAGACACGCGAAATATTTTAAAGAATGACAAGGCGAAGGTGATACTTTCTCCTTCACTGAAGGAGTCCATTGATAAATCTTTACAAAACGGCCGGCAGGTTATTTTGTTTCAAAACAGGCGGGGGTATTCTCCTTATCAGATATGCGCTGCGTGCGGGTGGATACCGCAATGTAATCATTGCGACGTAAGTTTGACTTATCATAAGCTGACCAATAAACTCGTTTGTCATTATTGCGGAGCTACCTATCCCATGGTCACTACCTGTGCTGCATGTGGAAGCCATCATTTTATCCAGAGAAACTTTGGTACGGAAAGAATTGAAGAGTCGCTTGAAGAGGTTTTCCCCAAAGCAAAGATTGCGCGCATGGACATTGACAGTGTAAGAGGGAAACACGCTCATGACAGCCTGATTCAATTATTCGAACAGAAGAGAATAGATATCCTGGTGGGTACGCAAATGGTGGTGAAGGGGCTGGATTTTGACAATGTGGATTTAGTGGGAATATTGGATGCAGACAGCCTGTTGAGTTTCGCGGATTTCCGGGTAAATGAAAGGGCTTTCCAATTGATGGAGCAGGTCAGTGGCAGGGCAGGGCGAAAAGATGAGAGAGGAAGGGTATTGATACAAACCATGAACGTAAAGCACCCGGTATTGCCTTTTGTGCAAAGGCATGATTACCCCGCACTTTTTAAGTCTGAAATAGAGACACGGGAACGTTTTTTTTATCCTCCTTTTTCCCGAATCCTGAAGATAATATTTCGTCATAAATTGAAGGAAAGGGTAGCTGAAGCCGCACGCCTTTTCTCTGCCGGATTAGATAAGGAGTATGGAAAATACCTGGTGGGTCCGGCAGAGCCTCCGGTAAACCGGATTCGTAATCAGTACCTGATGGAATTGCTTATCAAAATACCGAAAGATAACATCTCACTTTCCAGGTGTAAGCAGGCGGTGAAGCAGGAAATGATTCGCTTATATCAAATTCAACACCTGAGAAGCGTGGTTATCCTCCCGGACGTGGACCCGTTGTAATCACGCACACCGGTAAGCCTTTCGACTATTATAATTCGTCGTCAATGATTAGCTTGCAGAAAAGATATTTTCCACATACCCCTGAGGTCTCCTACTGCAAAATCTTTTGCGTTATCGTTGGGGTATAAAGAATCAATGGTAGAAGCAACGGCTGGGGATATGTCTTTTCCATTGGTTCCATGACACACGGTACAATTGGCCTGGAGTATGATGGGTTTATAATAATGCACCCTGTCATTTTCCCTGACAATAGCCGGCTGAAGTGAATCTCCGGCTGCTTTGGCGGTTGCGAAAACATTCCATTGAACAGCATCCGTACTGTCGGGCGCATTTTGAGGATTCCGGTATCTATTTGCAACTCTTCTTATCAATATATTTTCAGACGCTAAAGTTGCCGTAATCGGGTAGGCATTCACGTTGCAAAATTGAACAGCGCCCTCAACACCATCCCTTTGAATAGACGCCCCCAATGTGTGACGAAGGGTGTCAAATGTTGCTTTTATTATGCTGTCTCCTATTCGGCGATAGTCGGGTTCTTTGGTTGTCACCGTAGCCGGCGATTGAGAGCAGGATACACTAATCCCCGCTATTATGCTACCGATGATAAAAAATAATAGATACTTGTTCATTGATGAAAAATATACAAAAGGCGTTCGAAAATAATCTGACCTATCTGTTGTTGACGGATCCGTTAGGAAGTTCACAACTGCCGTCTATACACCTCTTTGGACGAAAAAAGCCCGAGATGAAAAAGGCAGCGCCAAATACAATTGCCGGCCAACCACCGTCGGAAAAGTAGATGTAGCCAACTATCATAAAGAGAATACCCAACCCCCATCGCAGAAGCCTGCTAAACCATTCTACTCCTTTTGTTGATGATGTTGTATTATTCATGGGCTTTCTTTTATCATTACCTATTCTGAATTCTTTGTATTCTTTTTTAACATACTAAAGAACAGCGCTCCCATTACACCAAAATAGAGGGTGCTATTTCTCGGACTGGAAGTAATGGCACAACTTCCGCTGTTACATCCTATCCATTTCCAGTATAGAAAACCGCCTACCCCTCCTGCTAAAGCGCCTATTAGCCATAGCTTATTGCGTAATATCCAATTCTTCATTTTGTAAAATTCGGAAATAACTTTTGATTTATTAGTCACTTATGTTACATTACTGCGGAATTATGTACTGAGAATAGATTCTAATGAATATAAATGAAATATGCATTACATAAGTCGCCGATTCCGGAATCCAGGATTTTTGTAGCAAGGGAATTAAAAGAGAAGCACTTTGACCCCGTCTGGCATGCACACAGTGAGTACCAGCTATTTATCGTATTGAGTGGAAAAGGCACCCGGTTTATCGGCAACACGGTCCAGTCTTTTCAGGAAGGGGATCTGACTTTTCTTGGACCCGGAATGCCGCATCTATGGCGAAATGATAGTGTATATTTTGACAAAAAGAGCAAGCTACTTACTCACGGTCTCGTCATTTACTTACGGTCGGAATTTATTGCCGGATTAATTGAAAAGGAGGAGATGCAACCGATGAGGGAATTCTTCTCAAAAGCCAAATGCGGAATTGAGTATTGTGGCGATGCCATTCATCAGATAGGTACAAAGATGAAAGAGGTAGTTGCTGCCCGGGCTGTGGAAAGTTTTATTCAGTTGCTACAATTGCTGAATGTGATGTCGCAACACAAATCGTACCGGCTATTACACAATGCCGGGTATAAATACCGGTTAAAGGAATCTGAAACCCGGCGAATCAATGTGGTATATAATTACGCCGCGCAGCATTTTCAGGATCGAATATCCCTAAACGAAGTTGCTGCCTTGCTGAATATGACGCCCACTTCTTTTAGCAGGTACTTCAAAATGAAGACGAGTAAGTCTTTCTCGGATTTTATCTCCGAGCTTCGTATCCGGCATGCATGTAAATTACTGATCGAGGAAGAGGATAAAAATGTTAGTCAGATAAGTTACGATTGCGGTTTCAAAACTTTGTCGAACTTCAACCGACAGTTCAGGTTATATATGAAAATGACACCGAAAAGCTATCGCGAAAGGTTCTCCACAATCTGATTTTTACCTATTTTGTGCAATATTAGGTGAGATTGGATAAAATAAAGTCGGTATTGGATATAATCCGATGTTTTTCCGACTTTTTTTAAGCGTAACTTAGTGCATCCAATTTTGATCATAGTCGTTTAGTTTCGTTTTTCTGAAATGTGATTTGACCTCAAGGCCGGGCTTGTTCTGTATGTTATTAATCTAAAATAAACCGATTGTTTTATGTCAACCTCCAAAATGAATATTGCTATAATTGGACTTGGTTTTGGCGCCGAATTTATTCCAATCTATCAAAGGCATCCCTATTCGAATATGTATGCTATTTGCCAGCGCAACGAAGAAAATCTGAATAAAACGGGTGATGCTTTTGGGATAGAAAAGAGATATACAGACTTTGATGAGTTGCTGAAAGATCCGGATATAGATGCGGTTCATATCAATACGCCTATCCCAGATCATGCCGCACAGTCGCTAAAAGCACTGAAAGCGGGTAAGCACGTGGCATGTACGGTTCCCATGGCAACCACGGTGGGAGAATGTAAACAAATTGTGGAGGCGGTTAAGGAAACGGGCTTAACCTATATGATGATGGAGACGGTGGTGTATGCACGCGAGTTTTTGTTTATGAAAGAATTGTATGAGAAAGGAGACATGGGGAAAATCCAGTTTTTGAAAGCCAGCCATCAGCAGGATATGGATGGATGGCCAAATTATTGGCCGGGTTTACCGCCGATGTTTTATGCAACCCACTGTGTGGGGCCCGTTTTGGGGCTGACCAGGTCGGAAGCGGAATACGTTTCCTGTTTCGGTTCGGGAACAATACGGGAAGAATTGCATGGTTATTATAATTCTCCTTACGCCATTGAGAGCACGCATATTAAATTCAGAAACTCGGATTTGAGTGCACATGTCTATCGTTCGTTATTCGATACTGCCCGCCAATACCGCGAAAGTTTTGAGGTTTATGGCACTAAAAAATCTGTGGAATGGCCGTTGATTGAAGGACATCCACTGGTAGTTCATACGGCCAAGCGCCCCGAACCGGAAATACCGGAGGAAATGCGGTCACCCGATTACGCGCATTTATTACCCGAACCTATACAGCGGTTTACTACAGGCGGGGTATATGATACAGATGAACATCAACATCTTTCTTTCACGCAAGGCGCAGGTCATGGAGGTTCGCATCCGCACCTGGTGCATGAATTTTTAAGCGCTTTAGTTGAAAAAAGAGAGCCCTTTCCAAATGCGCGTCAGTCGGCTAATATTACCTGTGTGGGTATATTGGCGCACGAGTCGGCAAAAAAGGGAGGAGAGATCATCAGACTGCCCGAATTTACCCTGTCCTGAGAAGTACCGGATCATGATGAGATTTCCTCCGGAGAGAAATTGCGCATTCGACGAGGCTGGTTTAATCGTATGATCATTGTTGATAAAACGAACAATAAATGAAATCCAAGTTTTTGTTATCCCTGCTGAGCGGTATTATCTTAACCACCCTGATTTATTCATGCGGCGAGCAAAAAAGAGATGAGCAACCGCGTCGTATTGAGTTGTTATTTCTCGGCCACAACAGTAAGCATCATGATTCAGAACAACTGGCAGAAATTTTAATGCAGGAATACTTTAAGAAAGGGATTAACATCACTTATACGACTCATCCTGATGATATGCTGGATGATGACTTTAAACTGTACGACGGATTAATTGTGTATGCGAATTACGATAGTATTACTGCTCCACAGGAAAAAGCTTTGCTGGATTTTGTTCGCTCAGGTAAGGGATTCATTCCAATACATTGCGCATCATGGTGCTTTCGCAATTCTCCGGAGGTGGTAGAAATGATTGGCGGCCAGTTTAAAACGCATGAGTATGATTCTTTTAAGGCTGTAATCGTGAAACCTGATCATCCCTTAATGAAGGATGTTCCTGCATTTTCAACTGAAGATGAGACGTATGTTCATGATAAGATCAGCAAAAATATTGAGGTGCTTACCAAACGGGTGGAAGGTGATCATCATGAGCCATATACCTGGGTTCGCAATTACGGAAAAGGCAGGGTTTTTTATACGGCCTATGGTCATAATGAAAAAACATTTAGAAATCCCGGTTTTCTCAAATTAGTATATAATGGTATCATTTGGGCTGTAGGTGATCGGGTGGATGCGTTACATGCGGCCTATACAATGCCCACAATAAAATATGAGGATGCTGTTATCCCGAACTATGAAAAAAGAGTTCCTCCACCTCAATTCCAATACCCGCTCACTCCGGAGGAATCTATGAAAATGATTCAGGTACCGGTGGGTTTTGAACTAAATCTGTTTGCTTCTGAGCCAGATATTCATAAGCCGATTCACATGGCATGGGATGAAAAGGGGAGGCTGTGGGTTGCCGAAACGGTGGATTATCCGAATATGGTGAGGGAGAATAAAAAGGAAGGACGAGACATGATTAAGATATTGGAAGACACGGACGGGGATGGGAAAGCGGATAAGTTTACCGTGTTTGCAGACAGTTTGAATATTCCTACCAGTTTTGTTTTTGTAAATGGAGGAATCGTAGTGTCGCAGGCGCCGGATTTTTTGTATCTGAAAGATACGGATGGGGATGACAAGGCTGATGTTCGCGAGGTTATTATGACCGGATGGGGAACTTTCGATACGCATGCCGGCCCCTCCAATTTAAGATACGGGCCAGATAACCGGATATGGGGAACGGTAGGGTATTCGAGTGTGAAGGTACCTGTGGGTTCGGATACCTTATCTTATGGACAGGGTCTTTACGCCTTAACACCCGATGGCAAATCTTTTGAGTGGTTGGGAAATACAACCAACAATACCTGGGGATTAGGCTTTTCTGAAGATTATGACGTATTTCTTTCAACGGCCAATAATACCCATAGCGCCGCCTTTGTAATACCCCAGCGGTATTTTGAAAAAGCATCCCTCAGTACAGAAACGGGAATAGAGAAAATTGAAAGCCATTACCGGATGCATGTCGCCACCAGGAATTTACGCCAGGTGGATGTGCATAACGGGTTTACATCTGCTGCCGGCCATAACTTTTATACGGCGAGAAAATATCCAAAGAAATATTGGAATAGAATCGCCTTTGTATGCGAACCTACCGGAAGAATAATACACCAGGTGATTATAGAACCGGATGGAGCAAGTTTTAAAGAAGGAGAGGACGGATGGAATTTTGTAACCAGTGCAGACGAATGGTTTGGACCTGTTCAGGCGGATATAGGCCCCGATGGTAATGTCTGGTTTCTTGATTGGTATAATTTTATCATTCAGCATAACCCGACACCGGAAGGATTTGAAAACGGGAAGGGCAATGCCCATATTAACCCGCTGCGTGACTCCTCGAAAGGAAGAATTTACTATATCCAACCCGTTCAAAATACTAAGAGTAGCACACCTAAATTAAACAAGGGAGATAACCAGGGTTTACTACGAGCCTTGAGTCATGATAATATGTTCTGGCGTACAACAGCCCAGCGATTATTAGTGGAGAATGGAGATGTTTCAGTCATTCCTGAACTCATTAAATTGGTAAACAGCACAAAGGTAGATGCAATTGGACTGAATCCGGGGGCCATACACGCACTTTGGACGCTGGATGGACTTCACGCTTTTCAGACCAGTAAGGAGGCATTGAATGCATTGACCAATGCGCTTGCTCATCCCTCTCCGGGAGTGAGGAAAACGGCGTTGAAACTATTACCTGCGACGGCAGAAGCCGGTGACCTGATATTAAACTCTTCAATCCTGGCCGATAGCAATAAGCAGGTTATTCTTCAGGCTATTCTTAAGATTTGTGATTTACCCCAATCAGACCTTTTGGGAAAGAAACTGTTCGATTTAGCGAATCATGCAACGGCAGAAACGGAAGACAGATGGATACAAAAAGCTCTGTACATTGCCTCCAGGGTACACTACGACGGATTCTTACAGGCAATGAATGAAGCCGGAGTAGAAGCTGTACCGGAATTAGGGAAGGCCCAACTGGTTCACCGGATATTAATGGGTAATAAAATAGATCAGCTTTATCCTTCAAAAGGAGAAAGTTTGTCGCGGGAACGACTGCCTGATTTCTCCCGAAAAGAAATATATGTGACGGCAAAGGTGGAACTAAAGCCTGAAATGTATGGGGCTATCGTAGCTCAGGGGGATATGGAAAACGGGTATGCCGTTTACGTAGATGAAAATAATATTTTGTATTGCCAGGTCAATCAACACGGGAAAGTTACTATCGTGAAGACTCCGGTTAATTCAAAGTTTATGTTCATTGCCAAATTGCTGAGAGATGGTACCATGGAATTAAGGGTAGATGATCAGGCGCCTGTTACGGCGAAAACATCAGGGTTATTTGACGTTTCTTTGCGGCAGAAGGGGCTGAGAATAGGACAGGACTATTGGTCGAAAGGTGAAAATAAGGCAGGTAATTATCCGGATAAATCAAACCTGAGAGAAACGGAAGTCAAAGACATTAAGATTGAAACCCTGTTTGTAGAGTCTGCTAAGATAGATTTAGGTAAACCCGATCAGACAATTGTATTGAAGACAGTGCAACATGAGATGAAGTTTGCAAAGGAAGAACTGCGTGTAAAGGCGGGTATTGTACTTGAGTTGGTATTGGATAACATTGATTTCATGCAGCACAACTTTTTATTGCTGGCACCCGGAAGTATGGATAAAGTGGGAGAAGCTGCGGATAAACTCGCTGAAAGCCCGGATGGATTGAAGCTGCAATATATACCGGATTTACCTGAGGTATTATATGCTACACCTTTGGTCAATCCGAATCAAAAGTTTAGTCTGAAATTCAGAGTGCCGGATATGCCCGGAAAATATCCGTACATCTGTTCCTATCCCGGACACTGGAGGATGATGAAAGGTATCTTAGTTGTAGAGAGATAGGTGATATAACAAGCGAGAACCATAGAACAGGGATGAAACAATGAGTTTGTTTTTGGGATATCTTTGGTCTTTCTTAAAGAGAGATGAATCATAGTTCCATGTTTTCAAGTATCCTGCTATTACATTCCCTGGTGAGGTGGTTGGTTTTATTGTCCCTATTGTTCTCTGTCTATCGTGGATGGAAGGGATGGAGGGAAAAAAAAGACTTTACAAGGGTTGATAATTCCTATAGGTACTGGACAGTTTTTTTTGCGTTAAGCCAGTTGTTATTAGGGCTGTGGCTTTATTTTATCAGCCCAATCGTTCAATATTTTCTACATGATATAAAGGCTACCATTCATGAGAGGGACGCCCGCTTCTTTGGGCTGGAACATATTGTGGTGATGACACTTTCAGTTCTGGCAATTGTGATTGGATCTGAAAAGATCAGGAAGAAATCCACTTCTCCGGAAAAGTTTAGAACAATGTTCATCTGGTTTACCATTGGGCTATTGCTCATACTCTCTTCCATTCCCTGGCCGTTTTCTCCCTTTACGAGCAGACCGTTTTTCCGAATGTATTAGGTTTGCTGATATAAACTGTTATAAAGGTTTAGATTAAAATCTTGTCGTTTTTTTATATTACTGCAAAATCGGTCGCAGCCATCCCTTCATCTCTTCAACCGACCGGTTGCTCCGGCCGACATAATCATTGAACTGGTCATCTAAAATTTTACCAACTCCGAAGTATTGACTCTTGGGATGACTGAAGTACCAGCCACATACGGAAGCTGCCGGATACATAGCTAATGATTCCGTCAGTTGAATATGGGTCACTTCCTGTCCGCCCAGCAGGCTGAATAATTTGTATTTTTCTAAATGATCGGGACAGGCGGGATATCCGGGCGCCGGCCTGATTCCCTGGTATCTTTCTTTAATCAAATCCTGAAGCGTGAGTTGTTCATCCTTCGCATACCCCCATAGATTCGTTCTGACATGATGGTGCAGGCATTCTGCAAAGGACTCCACTAACCGGTCGCTCAGGGCCTGCATGGTAATTTTATTATAATCGTCGTACTCGGACTCAAACCTTTTGATATGCCTTTCGATGCCCTCAATAGTGACGGCAAATGCCCCGATATAATCCTGTACGCCGCTCTCTTCGGGAGCGATAAAGTCAGCCAAAGAAAGATTGGGCTGGTCGGGCGCCTTCTTGATTTGCTGACGCAGAAATGAAAGTTCCGTTACTTCACTTCCCTTCTTCACTTTTACGGTATCGGCTGCATTACTATTGGCTTTCCAGAATCCAACTACTCCATGCGCGCTCAACCATTTTTCTTCTATAATCTGATCCAATAATTTATTGGCGTCATTGTATAATTTGGTAGCCTCTTCGCCTACCTTTTCATCGGTGAGTATCTGGGGAAACTGACCGTGTAATTCCCACGCAATAAAAAATGGCTTCCAATCTATATATCTCCTGATCTCTTTTAGGTCAAAGTCTTCGAAAACCCGGGTACCAAGAAAACCGGGAACGACAGGCTGATAGTTTTCCCATTCAATTTTTACTTTTTTGGCTTTTGCGGCATCATAGCTGATATACTGCTTGACCGGTTTTTTATTTTCGAAATCCGTCCTCACTTTTTCGTATTCAATACTAATCCCCTGCAGAAATTTTTCTTTTTGTTCGTTGAGCAGTGAACCTGCTACCGTTACACTCCGGCTGGCGTCTGCTACATGTATCACACCCTGATCATATTCCGGCGCTATTTTTACCGCCGTGTGAATGCGAGAGGTAGTGGCGCCGCCAATTAATAAGGGAAGCTTCATTCCCCTTCTTTTCATTTCGTGGGCTACATGAACCATTTCGTCCAGCGAAGGAGTGATTAATCCGCTCACACCCACTATAGCAGCACCGCTTTTTTCGGCTTCATCGAGTAATTTATCGGTGGGCACCATCACACCCAAATCTTTCACCTGGTATCCGTTGCATCCTAATACCACACCCACAATGTTTTTACCGATATCATGCACGTCTCCTTTTACGGTGGCCAGTAAAATAAGCGGTGCATTGGTCACTTCTGTTTTTTCCGCTTCAATATAAGGAGTAAGAATAGCTACGGATTTCTTCATTACTCTTGCCGACTTAACCACCTGCGGCAAAAACATTTTTCCTGATCCGAACAAGTCTCCAACCACATTCATCCCATCCATCAGCGGACCTTCAATGACTTCCAGCGGACGCGGATATTTTTGCCTTGCTTCTTCTGTATCCACATCAATAAAATCGGTAATTCCATTCACCAGTGAGTGTATAAGCCGTTCTTCCACGGTACCCTGCCGCCAGGTATTATCTTTTATCTTTTCTTTTCCCCCGGCTTTAACGGTTTCGGCAAAAGCGGTCAGTCGTTCGGTTGCCTGGTTATTTTGATTGTTTCTGTTTAGAATGACGTCTTCGCATAATCCCCTTAATTGAGGGTCTATTTCATCATAGACCGCTAATTGTCCGGCATTCACAATGCCCATATCCATTCCCGCCTTAATGGCGTGATACAGGAATACGGCGTGCATCGCTTCCCTTACGGGTTCGTTTCCTCTAAAGGAGAAGGAGATATTGCTTACGCCGCCGCTGACTTTAACGAGGGGCATCAGTTTTTTGATTTCCCGGGTAGCTTCAATAAAATCAACCGCATAGTTATTATGCTCCTCGATACCGGTTGCGATTGCAAAAATATTGGGATCGAAAATGATATCCTGCGGGTCAAAGCCCACTTTTTGGGTAAGTATTTTATATGCTTTGTGACAGATTTCTACCTTCCGTTCTTTGGTATCCGCCTGTCCTGCCTCATCGAAAGCCATCACAATAACTGCCGCTCCGAATTGTTTACACACTTCCGCTTCTCTGATAAACTTCTCTTCTCCCTCTTTCATAGAGATGGAGTTGACGATGCACTTTCCCTGTACGCATTTTAAACCCGCTTCTATGATCTCAAATTTTGAGGAATCGAGCATGATGGGAATCTTGGCAATATCCGGCTCACTCTGTAGCAGGTTAAGAAAAATACGCATAGCCTTCACTCCATCCAGCATGGCATCATCCATGTTCACGTCCAAAATCTGCGCCCCGTTCTCCACCTGCTGCCGGGCAACGCTTAGGGCGTCTTCATACTTTTCTTCCCGGATCAACCGTGCAAATTTTTTAGAACCGGTGACGTTGGTTCGTTCTCCTACGTTTACAAAGTTGGTTTCGGGCCGAACGACCACCGACTCGAGTCCGGATAATCTGAGATAAGGTTTTATAATAACTGGATCAGGCATTTTTAATTTTACTTTTTTTAATCCAACCGGTTAGAACAGTGTCTCGCCATCTATCGCTCTGCCGTTCAAGCCAGTTCTAATTCCACAGCAGGCAGCGGTCTCGGACTCAGCAACCTGACTCCGCCCGCAATATGTTTGATATGTTCGGGCGTGGTGCCACAGCAGCCCCCGACTATATTGACGAATCCTTTTTCTGCCCATTCTTCCAAAAAATGAGCTGTTTCTTCGGGTTGTTCATCATATTCACCCATCGCATTCGGCAATCCCGCATTGGGATAAGCGGATACGAAGCAGTTTGCCATCCTCGACAACTCTTCTATATGCGCCCGCATTTCTTTCGCACCTAAGGCACAATTGAGCCCCACACTCAGGGGTTTAGCATGCATAACGGAAATATAGAATGCTTCTAAGGTTTGTCCGCTGAGCGTTCTGCCCGAAGCGTCCGTTATGGTACCGCTTATCATGATTTCTGGCGCTTGTTCGTTGGGATGATCTTTATAAAATTGTTTGATGGCATAGAT
>JACFNM010000571.1 GCA_019454915.1 Chitinophagaceae bacterium | reverse complement strand
TCAGGTTGCAATTGCGGATTGCCCTGTCGTAAATTCACGGGGTCACTGATTTCTATGTGGGGATTCAGTTGCCAGAAATCCGGCCGCCGGATACGTCTGGAGAAATTAACCTGCACCTCGTTATTTTCTCCCAACTTTTGTGTAAGAAACAAACTGGGAAACAAGGAATTCCAGATATTATCAATAGAATGAGGATACTCATACCCAAATTTGAAGGCGCTGTCAATCAATAAGCCGTCGAATCTGGAATACTCAGCCCTCAATCCCGCCTGGAACGAAAAACCTCCTAATTTTTGGGAATAGGTTCCATAGGCTGCATCAATATTTTCCGAATACTTATAATTATTACTGAGAGGTAGCTTGGTTTCTTCACCGTTCTCAACACCAAATACATTAAAGAAACTCGTCGAATTATTAAAATAAGCCCTTACGCCCGTTTCCCACTTAGCGTTCTCTCCTAATGGATGCACATAATCCGCTTCTATAGTCAATTGCCCATTATTATTCCTTCCGTCGTTGTTTACGACGGCCGGCGCCTTGTACTCCTGTCCATCCGGGTAATAATACCGGTTAATGATAGTGGAACCCGAACTGCCATGACCATAATTATACGTGACGTCGGCCGTCAGATTTCGGCCTTCCTGCGGAAACGTATGTTTATAACTGGCACGCGTGCTATTGCGGTTGAACCCCCACCGGTTATCGCCCTCGCGGGTTCCGTTATATTCCAGTATTTTCTGACTGTCCAGGTATTCCTGTTGCTGAACTTCCTTTCCGGTTGACCGGCCTCCGCCGATACGCTGGGTAATGGTGAAGGTGTTCCGGTTATCCATAAAATAATCAACGCCAAAATTAACCGAGTTGAACTTCCGCAACCGCTCATTCTCAGTATATTGATTGAAGAAATCTTTTGTTACACCACCCCACTTATTTTCCCGGAGCGTTTTCCCTTCTGCGGTTCCTCCCGATTGAAAATGACCGCCGTTCATAAAAAAGTTGAATTTTCCCTGGCGCAGATTTAAGCTCAGATTACCATTCAATACGTTCGGAACACCTACCGAAGCAGTGACGATTCCATTGATCCCAAAACGCTTTTCTTTTTTCAGCACTACATTAATAATACCACCGGAAGTGGCTGCATCAAATTTGGCCGACGGATTGGTAATCAGTTCCACCTTTTCAATATCTACCGACACGGAAGGTATATTCTTCATCACATCCACAGCAGTACCTCCTGTTGACGTCAGGCTTTTGTCCACCGTAAACACTTTTCGGTCAATGCTCATTTCCAAAGCGGGGCGGGTGGCGGTAATGGTTATTCCTTCCATTTGTTTAATCATCGGATGCAGAGAGATATTACCAAGGTCTTTCTCCAACTTTCCTCCCTTAGCCTGGGTAGCAGGGATTACCTGTTCCACGGGTTCATAACCCAGAGCTGAAATCACCAGCTTATAATCAAAACCCGTTGATAAGTTTGAAAAGCTGAAATTTCCGTTAGACTTTGTGAGCATCCCGGCATACAAACTGTCTTTATCCGCGAGATATAATTGTACCGAAGCTGCGTCAACTCCTTTGCCCGTACTTTCATCAACCAGTTTTCCGAAAATCCGGTTTGATCTAATCCGTAAGTTGGGCAACATGTCTCCGGAGGGTTGCGGCTCCTGTTCCTGTCCAAACAATTGAAAAGAAAATGCAGAAAAGATCAATAAGGATAAAATAAATTTCATGTTTCGGTTTAGGCGGTTAAAGACTCAGGTTACGTTGGTAGAAAACAGAAATAGATACGCGGAGCAGATTCTTGTAATTAATCCCGCCTGATAGCAAACCAGGCAA
>JACFNM010000047.1:16216-17204 GCA_019454915.1 Chitinophagaceae bacterium | reverse complement strand
CGGATATGAAGGGATTTGGGTTGGTAGATGAAATCGTACCAGAACCCGATGGCGGCGCGCACTGGGACTATGAAGAATCTGCCCGGCTGTTAAAGTCTCATCTTTTACGTCTCCTGAAAGAATTGGAAAAGATTGACCCGGACGAACGGGTCAGCCGGCGTATAGAAAAATACAGTAAGATGGGCTTCTGGGAGGAGATACCTGCCGGTAAAGAGTAATAATTTTGCAAAAGAAGCACACGGCGCCTGCCATAGCTATTAGAGTTATCCGAAACAGTTAACTTGCATCCGACGATAAGAAATCAGCCAAATATTAAGTAGTATGTCTTTAAGAAAGCAACTCAGAGGTACAGGAGTAGCGTTAATCACGCCTTTTAATCCGGATTTTAGTATAGACTATGAGTCTCTGGATAAAATGATTGATCACGTGATTAATGGCGGAGTGGAATATATCGTATCCATGGGGACAACAGGTGAATCGCCTACCGTGAGTAAAGAGGAGAAAGGAACGATCGTTGCCCATACGCAGAAAAAAATTAACGGCAGAGTGCCTCTTGTGGTAGGAATTGGTGGTAATAATACTGCTGAAGTAATTAAAGAGTTACAGCATTTTCCTCTGGATGGCATAACTGCTGTGCTGAGTGTGAGTCCATATTATAGTAAACCTTCTCAGGAAGGGTTGTTTCAGCATTATAAAGCTGTAGCAGAAGCTTCTCCAAAACCGGTCATCCTGTACAATGTGCCCGGGCGTACCGGTCGTGGACTGACACCTGCTACCGTTATCCGGTTGGCACGCGAAATTCCGAATATAGCCGGAATAAAAGACGCTGCCGGAGATATGATGCAAAGCATGCAACTGCTCAGGGACAGACCGGATGATTTTTTGGTGTGCAGTGGTGATGATTCCCTTGCCTTACCTCAGTTAGCTTGTGGTATGGACGGACTGATTAGTGTAATTGCTAATTGTATGCCCCGTAAGTTTTCACACA
>JACFNM010000047.1:0-16206 GCA_019454915.1 Chitinophagaceae bacterium | reverse complement strand
GAGATTGGCATTGGAAGGGAAACTGAAAGAAGCGAAAGAGTATAATGATGCTATGTTGGAAACCTATGAATTGCTTTTTGTGGAAAATAATCCGGCGGGTGTAAAATCGTACCTTACTCATTTAGGTTTGATTCACAACATCCTTAGACTGCCGGTGACCCCTGTTAGTGAAAGCCTCCATCAAAAAACAAAAAAGGTGCTGGATGCAGATCCTTCATTGCGCTAAGAATATCAGAGCACATAGGGGAAACGCCTTTCAATAAACAACAGACTAAGCAACCGGATAAAACGTTTAACTTAATAACTGACACCTTAAAGGCTATTCATAATGCATGTAAAACACAAGTGGCTTCTTTCTTTATTCCTCATTGTATTTAATATTAGCCTTTACGCACAAGCCGATCGGATTCCTCTGGGAGATAAGCAGTACCAGTTGTTGAACCGCCTGGATATCAAGTTGCAGAATGACTCCGTTTTTTCTTTTTCCACCATTAAACCCTATGACAGGAGGATATATACAGAAAGGGTAGCCTATATTGATTCTCTGGATCAGGCTGGTGAATTGCCGGTGGAACTGTCCGAAACAGACAGACATAATATCCGCAGTCTGTTAATGAATAATTCAGACTGGACAAAAGACGAAGGAGAGCGCTATTTGCGGGATAAGCCAATTTGGAATACCTTTTTTAAAACGCCCGCTCATGTATATGAAACACACAGTAAAGACTTTACGCTTTTCATAGATCCGGTACTCAATTTACAGGTGGGGAAATCTTCAGAGGTCAACAGAGCATTGTATACCAACACCCGGGGGGTTTCAATGAGAGGAAATATAGGAAAGAAGCTGGGTTTTTATACCTACATCACCGATAATCAGGAACAGGATCCGCTTTACGTTAAACAATACGTCAGAAAGCGTATTGGTATTCCCAATGCCGGCTACTTTAAATTCCTGAATGATGATGGTTACGATTATTTTGATGCAAGAGGAGGTATTGATTTTGCAGCATCCAAATTCATCAATTTTCGTTTCGGATATGATAAATTATTTATAGGCAACGGATATCGAAGCCTTCTGTTGAGTGATTTCAGCAATAATTTCCTGTATCTGCAGATGGATGTGCAACTGAAAAAATTTGCCTATAAAACTGTTATCGCCGAAATGATAGCGCCATTTATGCCTTTACCTAACCGCGATACGGTACGCTATAAAAATTACATGGCGTTCCATCATTTAAGTATTCAGTTGGCTAAATGGTTAAACCTGGGTCTTTACGAAAACGTGATGTATAACGGAAAGTATGGAATAGAACTCAGCTATTTTAATCCCATCATATTTTACCGGGCGATAGAGATGCAATTAGGCAGCGGTAATTCGAAAGCTACTGTAGGCCTTGATTTGAAATCGAACCTGTTCAATACCCTGCAATTGTATAGCAATCTGGTAGTGGGCGAATTTGTGCTGAAAGATTTCCGGAACTATGGAAGCGGCAGTTGGTTAAATAAACAGGCGTTTCAGCTGGGAGGTAAATATATAGATGTGCTTGGCGTTAAAAATCTTGACCTGCAGGCTGAGATGAATCTGGTTCGTCCTTTTATGTATGCGCATAATGATAGTAATACGGCTCTTACCCATTATAACACTGAGCTGGCACACCCTTTAGGGGCTAATTTTAAGGAGTACATTGCTGTGTTGCAATACCAGCCATTGAAGAGACTATACCTTACCGGAAAAATCATGTCCTACAAAAAAGGGCTTGATTCTGCCGGCGTAAATATGGGAGGAGATATTTTCAGAAGCTATGATAGTCGTCCCAGGGATTATGGTTTTTATATCGGTACAGGAATACCCGCCAAAGCAGTTCTGACTTCTTTGGGTGCCTCTTATGAACTTTTTCAAAATTTATTCTTCGACGTAACCGTCACTAACAGAAGCTATCAGGTTCCGGATAAACCCAAAACCAAGGAGCTTATTTTCTCGACGGGATTAAGATGGAATATAGGCAAAAGGGTATTTGAATTTTAATCCCGTCCTATTCCATCAACTGTTGTACTTCCTCCAGCGTTTTTCCTTTTGTCTCTTTCACTTTCCACGCAATAAATAAGAAACCCAACAAACAGATGCCCGCATAGATATAGAAAGATTTTTCAGCTAAAGTTTCAAACAATACCGGAAACGTAAACACCAGAATGAAATAGGCGAACCACAGACCTACCACCGCTGTAGCAGTCGCTTCACTACGAACGCGGTTGGGGAATATTTCGGAAATCAGCACCCATGTAACGGGGGCAAGAGACATGGCGTAAATACCAATTGCAGCCAGAAGAAACCACGATACGAAGTTGCTGTGGTGGCCTAAAAGCAGGACAATAAGTAGATAGTTGATGGCGAGTCCTCCTGCGCCGATCAGCATCAGTGGTTTTCTTCCTAATTTATCAACCAGTAACATGGCCAGTAAGGTAAACACCAGATTTACTCCACCAATGAATACTGTTTGAAGTAACTGGTCATCGAGAGAGGCGCCGATGCTCTCGAATATTTTTGGCGCATAATTAAAAACCGTATTGATACCACACCATTGTTGAAATACAGCTAAACCCAAACCCACCATAACCGCAGGAAATACCGCTTTATTAAAAATGTCAGCATACCGAGATTTTATTACTCCCTGCAGCGAGTCGGTTATTTCCCTGACTGAATTCTGAGCGAAGGAGAGATCCCCAATTTTCCCTAAAATCATTTTTGCTTTTTCTACATGTCCTTTTTTAATCAGCCACCTGGGGCTTTCAGGCAGCCACAAAGCGCCTGTAAAAAACAGAACGGAAGGAATAAAACCCAATCCGAACATCCATCGCCACGCATCTTCTCCTATGTTTCTCAGCGCATAATTTATCAAATTGGTAAACAAAATGCCTATTACGATAGTGAGTTGGTTGATGGCTACCATTCTTCCCCGTGTATGAGCGGGAGAGATTTCCGAAATATACATCGGAGACAGCACCGACGCCATACCAACTCCGATACCGGCGCAGAAACGGGCAATAATAAAACTCCCCCTTGAAAATGAAAAGGCCATAGCCAGAGATGATAAGGCAAAGATGCCCGCGGCGAATAGTAAGCCCGGCCTTCGTCCAAATCTGTCCGAAACAGAACCCGCAATCACGCATCCAATCATAGCGCCCAATGCGAGGCTCCCTGTGGCGAATCCTTCCCAATAGGCATTAAGTGAAAAATGCTGTTGCAGGAAAGGCAGTGCTCCGGCTATCACTGCAAAATCGAATCCGAAAAGATAACCCCCTAAAGCTGAGATAAACGAAATCCTCAGCACATAACCGAGGTTGAAGCGTTGATCAGGAGATGCTGATATGGAATTGTCAGTGAAAGTTTCGGTTACAGACATTGCTATTTTTTATTGAAAGAGGTTAAGGTTGCAAAAACAGGTTTTTTATTTTGGTGATATCCACTTCCACGGTCGGGTTAAACGCTTCGGAATGCATATAATCACTCAAACTGTATAGTAATTGGCGTGCTTCAGGCCGGTTTTGTTTGTCGTCTAATAAATCAATCGAAGATAAAATTAGTTTACCATTACCGGTTTTTACTTCAAATATTAATCCGAGAGAACGGTTAGTAGCCCAGTCATCAATAACCCGAACGATCGGTTGAAGTCCGTTAGCTACCGAGTCAAGCATAACGGCATCGGCATGGCTCATGGCATCCCACCATTGCCAGTTGCTATGATACTGCGTGGGGAATTCTTTTAATGCCGGATGATGTGGATCACAGAGTATCCCCAAAGTGTGGGGAGGCTGACCTCCTGTCCATGCCGTGTTCCAAAATATACTGGAGAATCCGACTGCCACAGCGCCACCCTTGTTTTTTGCTACTGAACCTTTTTTCAACGTCAGGAGCACCTTACCTCCATCCTTTAGTTGTTCAATGGCTTTACTATCCAATTGCTGTGTTATGAGGATATCATCATGGTCTGATGGTGTGGCGGAGGGATATACAAAAAAGTCCCATGAATTCCGGAAGTTACCGGTAGATACAGTTAAAGTAAGTTGTTGTGCGTGGTTGATGTTGCTAAGAGATTGCCTGATTTCTCCGAGAAAAAACCCGTTTCCAATAGGAATTGTGATAGAAGCAAATTGCCCTTCGTACATAATTTCACCCTTTGCATTACTGATGTTCCAAACCGGTACTATATTTTCCAGTGGCATTTCTCCAAAATGAGCTACTTCTACCGGAACAGTCAGGATTTCGTTTTGCCGGAAAATCATTTTTGAGAATCGGGCTAAGGGTACCGTTGTATTACAAAACCGACTATACTCAGCACCTGTTACATAGCCCTTCTCTTTCCAAAACGGATTCAGTACGCCGACGAGTGCCGTACCCTGTCCCGGAAAATCATGGATATCCAGCAATTGAAAACCGGCGAATCCTTTGGTTCTCAAAGCGGCCTCTATATCGGCCTTATAACACAGGGTTTGCAATTTTCCGGAGGCTAAGAGAAAACTGTCCGCGAGATGCAGAATACCGTGCTCTTTTGCCATCTGTTGAAAGATTTCAAAATTCTTAGCGTGGAGTACACCGGTATATTGTTGCATTTCTTTAAAATCCGGATATACACACCATTGCCCGATTTCATGGCTGACAGTCGGTTGTTTCCATTTCGAGATGATTTCCGACCAGTCAAAATTGGTTCTGGGAGGTTGAGCATTAATGATACTATGAATACCCTGACCCCATCCCTGAATCCTCGGCTCGGCTGTGCTGTTATAGTCACTTTCAGGAACTACCGGCCATCCCGCTGCGGTGGTATATAATCTGCGGGAATCTTTTGCCTTCCAATAATTCACGTACTGTGTCAGAAATTCTTTTTGATTTTTTCCGTCCGGCTCATTTCCGGAAGCCAGCATGCAAAAAGACGGATGATTACCATAAGATTTAAGTATCCGGCTAGTCTCTTCATATAAATATTTATCAATCGGGTCACCGTCTCCCACGGCTGAACCCTGATTTGGCCAGGTACTCGCTTCCACCTGCAGATAAAATCCCGAGCGATCGGCAGCGTCAAAAGCAGCTTCCGGCGGACACCAGGAATGGAAACGCATGTGATTCAATCCGTAATATTTAGCCATCCTGAAAATTTCCATCCAGGAATCTATATCGGTGGGTGGATACCCGGTTTTCGGAAATATGGCACACTCAAGCGTGCCTCGTAAAAAGGCAGGGCGCCCATTAATAGCAAAACGTGTTCCCTCACTCATAAATTCACGCATACCGAAAGAAACAGTCTGGACATCGGCAGAACTTTTCCCTTCGACTGTTACGGTTAGCGAATAAAGGTTTGGATTGAATTCATCCCACAGCAACGGATGAGTTCCCATCGGATAAACCAACTCCAGTGTATTCAATCCTTTTCGCAGCTTAAATGATTCTTGCAGCGGATTCAAAATTTCGGCGTTCTTTTTATCTGCAACTGCTGAAAGACGAACATCCGTTTTTTGTACTTTCCCCGTTGTGTTATTTATACTTAACCTGGCGACAACTTCTTTTTTATGAATATTCGGGAACAGTTGCACATCTTCAATGAATAATTTCGGTTTTGATATCAGGGAAAGGTTGCCGACCATTCCATTCCAGTTGCTTTGGGTATGATCTGAAATGCTATGGGCATTCTGACCAACATTAAAATCTTTCACCCAGTTATCAACCCGTACCGTAATCCGGCGTTCCCCGGGACTCATATAGCCAGATAGGTCAAAAACATGTGGAGTAGCCAGACTATTGGCCATGCCCACTTTTCGATTATCAATCCACACCGTTGTTTCCCAATGACTCCGTTCTATAAATAATTCAATGTACTCGTTCTTCCACGCTGCCGGGATGGTTACTGTTTTTTGATACCACGCCGCACCTTTATAATATTTGATTGGTTGAAGCCAAAACGGAACCTTGATGTTTCCAGGTTCACGGTATTTTGCATATTCGGGCTTAATGAACCAGGAAGAATCAAAGATGCTACCGGTCCAGGGGGTGTTGACATCAATATCATTTCCTTTATTATTGGTAGTCATTGAGCCGGGGAGAATGATTTTCTCTGAAAACTGCTGTTGGTACCACTCACTTCCAATCCCAATATCCATCGGGTCTGCCCGGAAGGACCATTCACCTGATAATAGGATTTGGCGGGATTGTGCAGATAGCCTGGGATACGAACAACAACTCAGTAAAATCAGCGATAAAATAAAAGAGTATGATTTCTTCATGATCAGATGTAATTAATACTCAAAAGGTTCATTCGATTTTATCGAAAAGATTTCCAGACTGAGCTGATTTCCGTTAATAAATTAAGTTTGGTAACCATTTTACGAAATCGCTGTTCAATTCTGAATGAATCTTCCTTCATTAAATTTCTGCAATATAAATATAGTTGGAATCTGATTCGGCAATAAATACTTTAAAGAATAATTCATTTTTGTTGATTGAAGGTTGAAATGTTTGCAATGAAATTGTTTTTTGAAAGGATACCAGACTCAAGTCAGCATTACCTTTCCTTTACAGGAATAAACCAGTTTTTATTTTCGATTAGCGGCAGATAAGTGACATGTGTAAGGTGCTGATTTTGCCTTAAATAGACGGTGTGGAGCTGAGCAATTTTGAAAAAAGCGAAATACAGGCAAATCACATTTTATAATTTTTGTATATTGGGGATATTATTCATTTTTTTTTATCTTATAAAACAACAAACTATGCCAATTGTAAAAGTAATTGAGGTAATCTCTTCTTCTGATAAGAGTTTTGATGATGCTGTAAAAAACGCCGTAAAAGAAGCTTCGAAAACCGTTAGCAACATTGATTCCGTATATGTGAAGGATTTCAAGTGTCACGTGAAGGGCGATGAAATTATTTCTTATGGAGTTATTTGTAAGATTTCTTTCCGTGTGGAAAGATAGATAACCGAATAATCATCTAATGACTCTTAGTCCTTTAGTTGATTAAGAAAAGAGTAGAAACCTCAATAAGGATTTTGTGATTGTGAATTAACGATGGCAAAATCCTTATGTTTTTAAATGCCTGTGAAATTGTAGTTCTATTCATAAAGAATTAACTTGTATAGGCTGATTTTGAATGTACCTTAATCCCTGTTTTTTATGAACTACCCATTTTACAGTAGATTAATCTGTCTTATATTTTGTTCTTCTCTCCTGATTCGCTGTAACCTTCCCGTGGGTGATACAAATACCAGGAAGGTACTGGTATTTACAAAAACGCTTGAGTATCGTCATCAGTCTATTGACGACGGGATTAAGATGCTGGAAAAGTTGGGTAAAGAAAATCAGTTCCGGATAGAGGTATCTGAAGACGCTTCTCTTTTCAATGATGACAGTTTAAAACAATTCAATGCGATTGTTTTTCTCAATACAACCGGTGAAGTGCTAAATTTTGCTCAACAAAACGGGTTAAGAAGATATATGGAGGCGGGCGGTGGCTTTGTGGCTATTCACGGTTCCAGCGCCACCCTAAATCATTCTGCATGGTTTCGTGGATTGATCGGAACAAGGTTTAAAAATCATTCGAGAATCCAACAAGGAAAATTGCTGGTTCATCAGGATGACAAATTTCCTACTACGAAATCTCTCACGCCCGGATGGACTTATGAAGACGAATGGTATAACTGGGATACGATACCCCGGGATGTGCATGTTCTGGTGAGCATAGATGAGCAGTCTTATCAGGGAGGTGAACATCCGGAGTTTCATCCTTTGGCATGGTACCACGAATATGAAAAGGGAAAATCTTTCTACACAGCATTAGGCCATTCAGGCGAAACTTATCAGGATCCGAAATTTGCCGGGCTTATATTGGATGGATTAAATTACGTTATGCAGGGACAGAATTTAGATTATAGACTGGCAGTTACTCCATCAGCTCCTGATCCAAAGGATCTTATAAAAGAATCTCTGGTTAGCTATGGTTTTGTTCAGGAGCCAATGGCTATGGACATTTCACCTGATGGTAAGATTTTTTACGCAGAGAGACGGGGAAATATCAGGGTCCATAATATTCAGGAGAAAAAAACGAGTATCATCGGTACAATTCCGGTTTATTCGGAACATGAAGACGGGTTATTGGGCATCGCACTGGATCCCGATTTCCGGCAGAATCACTGGTTGTATGTTTTTTATTCAGCGCCGGTTAATCAATTCAACTATCATCTTTCCCGTTTCACTTACGATCCCAAAACAAATCACTTATTGGATACTACCGAAATGATTTTACTCAAAATACCCCAGGAGCATCCATATAGTAATCATACCGGCGGGCGGATATGCTTCGACAGAGATAAGAACCTTTATTTAACAACGGGTGATAATACCATTCCTTTTGGTTCGAAAGGCTTCGCACCCATAGATCAGCGTAAAGATAGAACAGAATATGATGCGTCCAGGTCTTCAGGCAATACCAATGATTTACGTGGTAAAATTCTGCGGATTCATCCGGAGCCTAATGGTACCTACACGATTCCCGCAGGTAATCTTTTTCCTCCGGGTATGCCAAAGACGAGACCCGAAATTTATATTATGGGATGCCGGAATCCTTTCAGTGTTCTGGTAGATTCTGCAACCAATATTTTGTATTGGGGCGAGGTGGGTCCTGACGCATATAAGGACAGCCTGGAAGGTCCGCGAGGTTATGATGAAATCAATCATGCCCGCAAGGCGGGTAATTATGGATGGCCATTTTTTATCGGTGATAGCAAACCTTATGCGGAAGTTGATTTTGTTCACGACAAGATTGGAGAATTTTTTAATCCTGAACGGCCAATGAATAATGGACCAAGAAATACCGGATTAAAGATTCTTCCACCTGTTCATGAAGCTTTTATCTGGTATCCTTATGCTGATAGTCAGGAATTTCCGGAAGTAGGAGCTGGTGGACGGTCGGCAATGGCAGGACCTGTTTATCATTTTACAAAGAGCAGCCAGCTTAGTGATTCGCGACTGCCTGAATATTTTGATAAAGGTTTCATTATTTATGAATGGATAAGAAACTGGATTAAAGTGGTAAGGATGGATGATGAACACAACTATATAGGAATGGAACCTTTTGCACCTGAAGCGCATTTCTCATCCATAACAGACATGAAGTTTGGCCCTGACGGATTACTTTATGTGCTGGAGTATGGAAAGACCTGGTACCAGCACAATGAGGATGCGGGTATTTCCAGAATTATCTATTCTCCTAAAAAATGATTTAAATGGTTTACCTATTTTGCCAACGCATACTCGTTCATGTTAAATAATTGTTCATGTTAAATACCCGTTTGGCTGACACGGCTTATTCTGATTCGAAACCTCATTATGAGGTGCTCAACGGATTGCGGGGAGTTGCAGCCATCATCGTAGTTATCTTTCACATTTTTGAAGCATTTGCAACCAGTCATCTGGATCAGAGAATTAATCACGGTTATCTTGCTGTTGATTTTTTCTTTATCCTGTCCGGTTTTGTGGTAGCCTATGCTTACGACGATCGATGGAAGCAAATGAAGATGAGGGATTTTTTTAAACGGAGAATAATCAGACTACATCCTATGGTGGTCATGGGTTCGGTAATCGGCGCGGTTCTTTTTTATGTACAGGTAAGCAATGTCTGGGATGTATCGAAGATTAGTCTGATGACCCTGCTTCTCGCAACCCTGTTGAGCGCGTTACTGATTCCGGCAACACCAGGTACCGAGATCCGCGGGTTGGGAGAAATGTTTCCGTTGAATGGACCAAGCTGGTCATTGTTTTTTGAATATATCGGTAATATACTTTATGCCTTATTCTTACGAAGGCTGCCTACCCGGTTATTGTCCCTATTCGTTCTGATTGCAGGGGTGGGGCTCGCTTACTTTGCCATAGCCGGCCCGCTTGGTGATATCTGTGTGGGATATTCGCTGACGACAACAGAATTTCGCGGAGGAATTTTCCGTTTACTGTTTTCTTTTTCGGCAGGATTACTTCTGTTCCGTTTGTTCAAACCGGTTCATGTCAAAGGTAGTTTTTGGATAGGCGCTTTTGTATTAATCGTTTTGCTGTCTATGCCGCGCGTGGGAGGAGCTGAGCATTTATGGATGAATGGATTATATGATACGATTTGTTCGATTATCGTATTTCCCGTGATCGTTTATCTCGGCGCCTCCGAAAAAAACATCGGGACCTTTCTGACCCGGGCATGTATGTTTCTTGGCGATCTGTCCTATCCCTTATACATGGTTCATTATCCGTTCATCTACTGGTATTATGCCTGGGTGAAAAATCATGATCTGACTTTTCAGCAATCATTACCCGGAGTGGTTGGTGTGTTCATAGGTAGTTTTATTCTGGCTTACGCATGCCTGAAACTATATGATATTCCCGTACGAAGATATCTGAGCAAACAGTTTTTGAGAACTAAAATGAAGTAGGGTTACAGAATTGATAGAGGGTTTGATGATTATCTTTTGATTCGCGGGTTTCCGGCCGAGGTCGGGAGCAGCTTGCTAACCCACATTGCAGATCATCACCTTTGAATTGCTAAAAATATGCTAAACAGCCGCCTTCAGATAGTGAATACTTACCCTTGAAAGCAGTTTGCTTTACATAAACGATTTTTTTGAAAAATTAATTTTCAAATATGCGCAAGATTTAGCCTTTACGGGCTTTGTAGTGACACGGGGGGGTGTTGGATTCATCTTTATAAAGTCAAAAAAAATGGAAACGGCTTCCACAAAGAACTTCCGCCTATCTAACTACAATGTGGGCTAAAGGAGCAATTGTTGAGATCTAATAACTGATTAGGCTTTCATCTATAAAAAACAGGTAATTGTTTATAGTAGCCTTTATCATCACTTTGGTTCCGATTAGAAGGCTATAATTTCAGCAGTTAAGCAGCCTTTTATGCCCATCACTACAGGCTTATTTCCTAACGTTCAGGCGGGAAGCATATTTTTGCGCTTTCAATGCCAGTTCCGTGGCTAAGAAGCAGTGTTCCTGGGTCATAGCGGTTTCGGTTCTGTTTAATACATCATCAACGAATTGCCCGCCAAAGGGTAAAGTTCCCTTACTACAATCTATATAGCGTGTCTCTTTTTGATTAACAAGATACAGGTGGCTTCCGCCCGGGTGATCAGTAGCAATATCAATATTCTTCCGAATCTCGATATATCCTTCTGTTCCTAAGATGGTCAGCCTGCCATCTCCCCAGGAGTTCAAGCCATCCGGTGTAAACCAGTCCACCCGTAAATAACCGGCTCCCTGATTACCTTTCATCATCACGTCACCAAAATCTTCAAATTCCGGGTATTGAGGAAAATGAACATTGGCGATTTGCGAACACACCACTTCGGCAACCGTTGACCCCGTAAAAAATAGGAACTGGTCAAACTGGTGAGATCCTATATCTGTAATAATCCCGCCATAATATTTCTTATCAAAAAACCATGCGGGTCTGGAAGCAGGACTCATCCGGTGGGGACCTAAACCAATAGTCTGAATGACATTACCAATTACCCCTTCTTTAATCATCTCTCCCGCTCTAACCGTTGCTTTATTCTCTAAGCGTTCACTATACATAATAGAGTAAATACGCTTCGTTTCCTTTTGTACTTTCCGCACTTCAGCCAACTGCTCAAGGGTGATGATACCCGGCTTATCTACAAGATAATCCTTGCCATGTTTCATCACTTCTATTCCCAATGGTGCCCGGTCAACAGGAATTCCGGAACTGAGGATTAATTGAATGGAATTGTCCTCCAGGATTTCCTTTTCAGATTTAACTTGTTTTACGAAAGGATATTTTTTTACAAATGCTGCCGCCAAATCAGCCTCCTTAGCGTAGAATGACACCAGTTGACCTCCTCCCCTTGTTACGGCATCCGTCATACCGTATATATGTCCGTGGTTGATACCTATTACGGAAAATCTGAGTTTCGCTGCTTTCGGTGTCGTAGTAATGTCCGGATGCGCCAGTGATGCCGTGAGCGCCATACCCGCCGCAGCCTTCGAACTATTCTTAATAAACTGTCTTCTGTTTAAAGAAAGAAAATCCATACAAAAAATTAAAAATTGAATAGGAGAACTGTGTTCACATTAAAGTTTCGGGCAATATCCGGAATCCATTTTCCGAAACTATCGGTCAACTAAGTTACAGATTCCTCATCTGTTCAAAACAAAAAATAAAGATCAAAAACGGAAGGGGATCAAATCACCGATTGCAACAGGTCTTTCATCTTTAGTGACTACAGCCTTGACATATCTGTCCAAACCTTCGACATCTACAAACTGAATTTCAGATTTATCAAAAACCAGGAACCGTTCTGTCTCTGATTTGCCCCTGAATCTGATACTCGCAGGGTTTTTGAACCAGTTTCGATAATCTATCTAACCATGTAAACTATCTCCATTATCCAAAACGATAAAACCTTTTTTGACAACTCCCTGAGACTTTGACTCAAAGCAGGTGAAGCCAGCAATTATCAGTAGTAATCCATAGATTTAAAATTTCATAACGAGTAATTTCAAAATTTTAAGCAAGACTCAAAATTAGCTTTTTTGCTTTGCCCGGATCATTAAAATCATTCATATCAAATATTTTTTAATAACGACTCACACATTTCAACTCCGAAACATTAAATAAAGTCTTTTGTTTCTTTGATTGCTAACGGCGAAGTGGTTTTATCTCAATTGATTACTAATGGATTAAATGGCCGTAGATCAGGCTTCTTTTATAATACTCTACGAATCTTCCATAGTATTTGTTACCCATAAGCCCAAAAAAAATATCAAAAATAAATGTGAAAATTATCAAAAGATATTTTTATTTAGTAATATTATGTATCCATTTCGTAACAAAATTGTAAAACTGGTGCTTATGCTTAAGGTAAGAATCTTATTATCTTGTATCCTGACACTACTCACGACCACTTTTTTACTTGCACAAAACCGAACAATCAGAGGAAAGGTTGTTAATGCGACTGACCAATCTGAAGTAGTTGGAGCCACTGTTTCTGTAAAAGGAAGCACTCAGGCAACCACTACATCTACCGATGGTACATTTTCGCTCACGGTACCCTCTACGAAAGTAACCCTGGTGATTACTTACGTAGGTTTTGCAGATAAAGAAGTAGAGGTGGGCGCCAATCAGAACAACGTAAACGTTGAAATTTCAAGTGCAACACAACAACTCAGTGAGGTGGTGGTGACAGCCCTCGGTGTTACCAAAACCAAAAAAAGTCTGAATTATTCCACACAGACTGTTGAGCCGGCCAATATGACGAAAGCCCGCGAAACGAACGTAGCCAACTCTCTCTCCGGGCGAGTAGCCGGACTGGACGTGGTGCGAACGTCCAATGGCGTGGGCTCGAGTGTCCGGCTGGTCCTCAGAGGCGACAGGTCAATTGCGCAAAGCAGTGGCGCGTTGGTCATCGTTGACGGAATCCCGGGAGACCTGGGCAGTCTCAACCCGGATGATATTGCTTCTATGAACGTATTAAAAGGTTCTTCAGCATCTGCACTTTATGGTAGCGATGCAGCGAACGGAGCAATTATCGTTACTACCAAGAAAGGTGCCTCCGGAAAAGGACTTGCCATAACTTTCAACAGCAGCTTTCAGGGCGATAAAGTCAAAAACCTGAGAGAATTTCAAAACGAATATTCTCAGGGAAGCAAGGGTGACTACATTTCTAACTCAGAATTAGGCTGGGGTACTAAAATATCCGGTCAAACGGTAAAAAACTGGAGTAATGACCCAGCTGATGATCCTAACACCGTTTTAAAGGCTCATCCAAACAATTACGATGATTTCTTTTCTCTCGGTAAAACCTATACCAATACTATCGCGGTAAGCGGCGGCGGGGAAAAAGTACAGGCTTATTTCTCATACACCAATATTGCCGGAACCGGTATTGTTGATAACAACAAATTTTTGAGGCATAACTTTAACTTCAGGGTGTCCGGTGATTTAACCAGTAAACTCTCTTTTGATACCAAGATTACTTATTTTGACCAAAAGCAGGATAATTACATAAAAACCGGTGAGTCCTTCGAAAATATCAATCGCCAGATCATTCGTCTGCCCACAAACATCAGCGTTGATTATATTAAAGATCATTACCAGTACTATAATGAAAATAAGCAACTGTTGCAGAATTATTGGCGTCCGGGCTCCAATGGTGGTGAAAATCCCTACTGGGTAAAAAATAATATATCCAACCTGGCTAATGGAAACAGTGTAAAAGGCATGGCTTCACTGACATATAAATTCCTTCCGAATCTGAGTTTGATGGGGCGGACGGGTTTGAACCGGAGTAACAATTTCAACGAAGAACGCCGCTTCCGCAATACCTATGTAATTGCAGAAGATGGCTATTTTAATACGAATAACAACACCTACACCGAGGTAAACAACGACTTATTGTTAACCTATTCTGCCAATCTCGGAAGTTTCGACATCCATGCCAATGCCGGGGCTGCCAGCAAAACACGGTCGTATAATTCATTAAACAGTACGGCAAGTGCATTGGTCAATGAGAATATTTTTACTTTGAATAATGCACAGTCAGGTAAGCTGGCATCCGTAGAGGATTATTATACCTATGAAAAACAATCGGTGTACGGCAGTGCAGACTTTAGCTATAACAAGTTCCTGGTATTAAGTGTAACCGGCAGGAATGACTGGTCTTCTGCATTACCTAAAACCAACTGGTCCTACTTTTTTGGATCGGCCGGTTTAACAGCCGTTATCTCAGACATGGTTCAGATGCCCGACTTCATCAGCCTGCTCAAATTAAGAGGCTCGATAGCACAAACCGGTATTGACCCGGCGCCGTTCCAAACGAAAGAGTATTATTCAATCACTCCCGGTGGCGGAGTAGCGAAGAGTCAAACCAATCCGGTTGATACGTTAAAGCCGGAAATCACTACTTCCCAGGAATATGGCATTGACTTTGGATTATTCCATAACAGACTCAATGCCGGAATTACTTTTTATAAAACCAATTCCAAAAATCAGTTAATCAATGTAGCCACTCCTCCTGCTTCGGGATACTCCAGCAAGTTCATCAATGCGGGTAATGTTCAGAATACCGGTATTGAAATTACTTTGGATGTAGTTCCTGTACAAAACGAGAACTTCAGGTGGAGTTTTAATCTGAACTACGCAAAGAATAATAATAAAGTCATTTCACTTTCACCCAAGTCTCCTCAATACTATTTAGGAGGCGACGGATTTATGAATCGGGTACTTGTGGTTGAGGGCAGGCCCTTTGGTGAGATGTATAGCAGGGGATTTGAGCGGGATAATAACGGGAACATAATCGTAAGAGATGATGGTATTCCGCGTGTTTCAGCCGGGCAAACCGTTTATATCGGGAACAGCCGTCCTAAATGGAATGGTGGGATAGGAAATCAATTCGATTATAAACAATTCTCTCTGAGCTTTCTGATTACTGCGAGAATGGGCGGGATGATATCTTCCTTTACAGATGCCAATATTTACGGAGATGGTTTTGCAGCCGAAACCCTAAAGGGAAGAGACGGCTTCGTGGTAGACGGAGTAAAGGCTGATGGGTCAAAAAATACAACCACTGTTACCGCTGAAGAATATTGGTTAGCTATTGGAGGAAGAAATACCCCGGTGGGTGAAGTTTTCACCTACAGCGCTTCTAATATCAGATTGAGAGAAGTCGTGTTAAGCTATAACTTTTCGCAAAATACACTGCAAAGAACACGCTTTATCAAGGGAGCTACCATTTCTCTCACCGGACGAAACATCATGTTCTTCAGAAATGATACTCATGGCTTTGATCCTGAAATGGTAATGAATACCGGTTCGGCAGGAATAGGAATAGAATCCTTCAGCCTTCCGTTTTCGAGCAATTACGGACTTAATCTTAACCTGAACTTTTAATTATGCAGAAAAGAACGAATCATATGAAATCAATCAATAAAGGTATTTATCTCTTTTCTCTTTTAGGCGCCTTTGTTCTGGCATCTTCCTGTACCAAGAGTTTTGAAGAATTGAATACAGACAAAACAAGGATAACGGGTCTGAAACCCAGTCAGTTGGATAAATTGTTCACAACTGCTGAATATGCAGGTATAACAAATACAGACCAATGGGCTGGTGGATATCAGTTACTGGTTTCTCTGGCTTCTGATGAACAGGCACAGTTTTTT
>JACFNM010000570.1:367-1837 GCA_019454915.1 Chitinophagaceae bacterium | reverse complement strand
CAGGGGCTTAAACTGAACAGGGTTTCCACCGATAATCGCAAAAACAATCGGCAATCCCAACCGGGCTGCCCGAGCAACGGAAGAAGGTGTGCCGCCAACGGCAATGGAAATCGGTATTTCTCTCCCGGGTCTTGGGTAAATTGTTTGATTTACAATAGGAGCACGAAAGTTACCCTTCCAATTGATCACTTCCTCGGTACGGATCTTTAACAACAAATCCAACTTTTCTTCGAACAGAGCCTCGTAATCGTGAAGATCATAACCGAAAAGCGGAAACGATTCGATAAAACTCCCACGCCCTGCCATGATCTCGGCACGATGGTCGGATAACATATCTATCATCGTATAATCCTGAAATAATTTTACCGGGTCTGCCGAACTGATTACATTTACCCCGCTCGATAACCGGATACGTTGGGTTACGGTGGCTAATGCCGCCAACAGGGTTTCCGGAGAGGGTACCGCATAATCTTTCCGGTGATGCTCTCCCATTACAAAAATATCCACACCGGTTTCGTCAGCTAATCTGACTTCTTCGACAATTTCTTTAAGCCTTTCTGAAGCCTTCTGATATTTTTTTGTCTGGAAATCAAAACTCATATCTCCAAACATACCGATACCTAATTCCATAAAATTCCTTTGATTTAATTTGATAATAATTATCCTCTCATTTTATCCAGCAAATTACTCAACTGCCCGGCTTCTCTAACAGAAATATTCTTCGCTACTCCGTTTGATATCCGGGACACAGCCTTATTCATCTGATTCAGTATTTTTTGCCCTTCCGGGGTGAGTGTTACATCCATTCTGCGTCTGTTAGTCGGACACAATTCTCTTTTCACCCATCCATTCTTTTCCAGCTTATCCAGTAAGCGCGTCAGATCATTGGATTTATCTATCAGCACCTCTTTTATCTCGCCCGGGGAAACAGGCAGTGGGTGTTTACCTTTAATAATACGCAATACATTATAATGCTGAGGTAATACATCAAAATCCTTCAGAGCCCGAACATTTTCATCCCTAATCCAATTGCCGCTAAAAATGAGATTAACAATCACTTTGTGATAATTATCCTCAAAACCAGGCTGCTTAATTAAATTCTCAATTTTCATAGACAAATCCCACTGAAGTTTTTCATGTTAATACTTCCCGAACGAAAGACAAAAACCGGTAATGATTCCATTACAAAGATACTTAAAACAATTATTGTTGCAACAAATATATTTATAAGACTCTTTCAGTTTTATCCATACAAGGGAAATCATCCTCCACGTCCCGGGAAAATATATATTCTTCATCTCCGCGTTTTTTTTAACTGTGTTAATACAAAACAACCGTGCCGCTATCAGATGACAGCGGCACAGCGAATATTCTATTGATTTATCCTGATGCGTTCTTAATTGTAAAACTACATGCTGAAATTCTTATCAGTGCACGGGGGTTAAAGTTTATAGGTAACGGTGCCCATGA
>JACFNM010000570.1:0-357 GCA_019454915.1 Chitinophagaceae bacterium | reverse complement strand
GGCGGGATAGGGTTTATACTATAGTTCTCATGAACATAGTAGTTATAGGTGTTGGTCAGATTGGAAACCTTTACCAGGAGAAATACCTTTTGTAAACTATAGCCGGCTGAAATATCCACGGTGGTGAACCCATCTACCGGTATCAGCCTGGAATAATTTTGCGCCTGCTGATAAGTATTGTTCCATCCCGCATTTCGCTTACCCACATAAAAAACGGAAGCGCCGACCTTAAAACCTCTAAGCCGGTTACCAAACTGATAAAAAATACTGCCATTAGCGGTATGTGCAGGCGTGCCTACCAATCGTTCACCTTCATTGTAACTACCTTTGGTCGCAGGTGTTTTGGTAAAGCGCATA
>JACFNM010000046.1:6541-17233 GCA_019454915.1 Chitinophagaceae bacterium | reverse complement strand
CAGGCGATTTTGATACCCTGCCTTTGCTCAATCACCTGAACAAATAAAGAAGCTTGCATCAGCGAATCAAAGGTTCCGGTATCTAACCAGGCAGTTCCCCTGTCCAGCACCGATACTTTCAATTTTCCCGCCTGAAGATATGCCTTGTTTACATCCGTTATCTCAAACTCTCCCCTAGAGGAAGGCTTAAGATCCTTTGCAATTCTTATTACGTCATTATCATAGAAATAAAGCCCCGGGATCACATAATTACTACGGGGATGCTCAGGCTTTTCTTCTATAGACAAAGCGTTCATCTGCTCATCAAAAGTAACCACCCCGTACCTTGACGGGTCACTCACCCGGTAAGCAAACACGATTCCTCCGTCGGGGTCTATGTTGGAGCTCAGGGTTCGCCCCAACCCGCTCCCGTAAAAAATATTATCGCCCAATACCAGGGCCACCTTGTCTTTACCAATAAAGGATTCTCCCAAGACAAAAGCCTGCGCCAAACCATTGGGTACAGTCTGTTCTATATAAGAAAAGCGCAGCCCAAGCTGGCCGCCATCGCCAAACAATCTTTTAAAATTAGGCAAGTCATCAGGAGTAGAAATAATGAGGATATCCCGGATGCCGGCAAGCATCAGAATAGAAAGCGGATAGTAAATCATGGGTTTATCATAAATCGGCATAATCTGCTTGCTAATGGCATAAGTTATCGGATATAACCGGGTACCTGATCCGCCGGCTAAAATGATTCCTTTCATTAAATAAAAAATTTTAAATTAATTATTTTACCTCCCTCGTCGTTCTCAATAAAACGAAGTTACCGACTTCAATTTAAAATAAGACCATTACCGTTCTTCAGAAAAATAAATGAGTCAGCCAGTATATAATAGCGGCCATGCCGGCACTCACGGGGATCGTAATAATCCAGGCCCACAGCAGGTTTATCGTAACACCCCAACGGACGGCGGATAACCGTTTTGTAGCGCCCACACCCATAATGGCGCCGGTAATGGTGTGCGTGGTGCTCACCGGAATCCTGAGATGCTCCGTAATAAAAAGCGTCATGGCGCCGGCCGTTTCTGCTGCCACGCCTTCAAACGGCGTCACTTTGGTTATGCGGGTACCCATTGTCTTCACAATCTTCCACCCTCCGCTCAGTGTTCCCAGGGCTATGGCGGTATAACAGGAAATAGGCACCCAGTCCGGCATCTCCTCAAAACTGCCAATGCTTCCATGTGAAATAAGCGCCACGGTAATAATTCCCATCACTTTTTGAGCATCATTACCGCCATGCCCGATACTCAGGATTGCCGAAGAAACGAGTTGCAGTTTCTTAAACCAATAAGCAGAACGGTGTGCGTTCAACCGACTCAGCCACAACGTAAACACGCACATGACTAACACAACAAAGACGATCAGCAACAATTTAAAATTATGGGGATGAAAAATGACCCGGGCTATATGGCTCTTATAACCAGATTGTAAACTCGCCGTATCTGTTTCCAGGTTGAAATATAGAATCACAAATGAAAGCAATATCACCCCCACGGCAAAAAGTTTCGGCAGGATACTCTTTCTGAATGCATTCAAAAACCATAAAGAAATGATTAGGGCCATCAACATTCCTAAAAGAGGCGCTAAAAAAATGAATAATACGATTTGCAATACCGGCGCCATATTGATAGCATAAAAACCTGCATGTGCAACAGCCGCCCCCGCAAATCCGCCTATTAACGTATGCGAAGAAGAGGAAGGAATACCAAACCACCAGGTAATCAGGTTCCAGATAATGGCGGCACATAATCCCGCTAACACTACATGAAGCGTAATATAAGACTCTTTAACCGTATTGGCTATCGTGTTGGCCACTCCGTGATCCTTAAATATAAAAAAAGCGACAAAATTAAACATGGCTGCCCACAGGACGGCCTGAAACGGGGTAAGCACTTTGGTAGAAACCACCGTAGCTATTGAATTGGCCGCGTCGTGGAATCCATTAATGTAATCAAAAACCAAAGCCAGTATAATAACAATAACGAGTAAAGTCATGCGCAGCTATTTTGAAAACGTATTAAAAGCAGGAAGCCGTGGTGAAACAAAAACCCTAAGCATATTTAATAAGAATAGACTCAACCACATTAGCTGCATCTTCGCACTTGTCCGTAGTTATTTCCATCGCCTGGTAGATTTCTCTTTTTTTGATTACTTCTTTTGCATCGGGTTCAGTAGCAAACAGATTTTCGATACTCATATCAAAAATGTCATCCGCCCTGTTTTCTATACTATTAATTTTTACCAATGATTCCGTAATCTGACGAAGGTTTTTCATATCCCTTAACTCATGAACTGCGCTTCTTATGTGCTCACATGCCTGAAAAATCAGATCAGCGAATTTTTTCATCCCCTCGTCGTTGGGATTAACCCGGTAAAACTTAATCTTTTTAGAGGACGCATATATATAGTCGGCAATATCGTCCAGCGCCGACGCGAGATAATGAATATCTTCCCGATCAAAAGGGGTAATAAAGTTCCTACCTAATTCTGTAAAAATCTTATGCGTCAAATCATCGCATACGTGTTCTAACTCCTCCACTTGCAGGGCAATAGCGGCCCTTTTTTCGTAATCCGGCTCATTGACTATTTCTTTCAGCTTTGCCGCCATTTCAGAAACCTTCACTGCAACATCTTCAAATAATTGATAGAAAATCCGGTCCTTAGGTAAAAAGATCTTCATTATGGAATTGATCATGATAGAGACTTTTGACAAAAATAATGGTATCCCCCTCTGCACAGCGCTGATTTAAAGACTTAATAATTTCATAACATTAGCCATCCCTCCCTCTTAAAAATACAGGAAAAACGCTAAGCCTCTTTCAACATCTGGTATTTGAACGTACTACACCCTCCTATCTCCCAAAAAGCTACCGCATTTATAATCCCAACATCTTATTTAACTGATTTTCCATTTTTGACAAAGACTCCTTAACGGCATCACTTTCCACGGGGGCTCCCCCCTGCTGCAATTGCGAGGCATACCAGACCAAAACCATAGAAACATAGTCCTGCATATCCTTACCGGCAAATTCAGTTTTGAATTCAAGTATCTTATCGTTAATGGTTTTAATAGTCTTTCTTAATTTTCCCTCATCCTGAGGAGCTACCTTTAATCTGTAAGTTCTATCCCCAATATTAATATTAATTGCTATCAAATCTTGCATATAATAATTATTAACACTATATTTATTCACATTTTATTAGCCTAAGCCTATCTAAAAATACAATTTTCTACTAATCCGTAAATCGCCAAAGTCACACAATGCAAACCCTTTTATCATGTTGGCAAGATTAAAATCCCAGATTTTTATTGACAAATTAGTTTTTGATTTAAGAGATCATTCGGAAAATTATATCAAAGCGGTTATTAAAGACGATAAAGGCAGGATATGCAGCAAGATTGAAACGGAAGTCGTGGCAAGGCAAAAAACCTTTTGCTGGGAAGGACTCAACGATTTACCCTATGGCGTTTACACACTCGAGTTAGAAGGGGCTGAAGAAGCACAACCGGTACGGTTGGTAAAGCGGGTTTAAATTACCGGTTCATCAGTAAAGCAATGCACTCGTCAATTTCTTTAATATAGCCATTAATTCTTTTTTCCATAGAAACAGCCATTTCACCCCCGGTTTCTGAAGACGAAAGTTTGGCGATTTCTAACTGTTGCTGTAACCCGGTAATCCTTTCATTTAGTTCCTTTTCTCTTTCCAGGGTTCGCTCCAGGTTCCGGCTGAGCATAACATTCTCCTTCTGCAGTTTGTTATAATTGTAAAGCAACAATTGCAACTTTTCGTTTACCCGGTTGATTTGGTCGTTAAGGTCCGCCATGAAATAACAAGGTAGCTAAAATTTATTTCCTTATCACTGCCGATAGCTCTTTCTCAAAGGTTCCAATAATCTTCTGCATCATCCCGTCAATCTCAGTGTCCGTGAGTGTCTTTTCGCTGTCCTGAAACGTCAGGCTGATGGCAAATGACTTCTTTCCTTCTCCTAATTTATCACTCTCAAAAACATCAAACAATTGAACGTCTTTCAATTTTTTGACCTGCAGGCTATTCAATGAATGCTCAACACGTTCATAATCGAGGTGGTTATCTACCACAATAGACAGGTCCCGCTGAACAGCCGGGAATCTGGGTATCTCCTTGTAGCCGGTCTTAAACTTTGAGCTATAAGATACTATTCCGTCCCAGTCTACTTCTGCAAACCAAACGGGTTGTTTAATGTCAAATTTCTGAAGAACTTCGTCGGCCGCAGGGCCCAGTCTAATCAGCACGTCTTCATTTATACACATCTCTACTCCATAGACAAGAAAAGCCCAACGGACTTGTCTCGTCTGGTATTGCTTGAATCCTGCCGACTTCAAAATGCTTTCTGCCATCCCTTTCAGAAAATAAAAATCACTTTTTATTTCTTTGGCCTTCCAGGAAGCGTCAGCCAATTTGCCGGCAATGTATAGGCATAGCTTTTCCTTCTCCGTATATTGCCCTACGCCGTGCGCATGGTAGGTTTTGCCATACTCAAATAAACGAAGGTTATTGTTTTTTCTGTTTAGGTTATGAGATACGCATTCCAGCCCGGTCTCCAGCATGGATGGCCGCATGATATTCAAACCGGCGCTCAGACTGTTGAGCATTTTTACCGAATGCTGAAGAATATCTTCTGTGAAGTAGCTGCTATTGGTAATAGAATTGGTGACGATTTCATGAAAGCCATTTCCCGATAAAAAACCGGCAATTTTTTCCTTTAACGCTTCTTTAAAATGGGTTCGTTCTACAGCCGGGCTAATCGCAATACTGCCAGGGATCACCACGTTATCGTATCCATCCACGCGCATGATTTCCTCCACAACATCCGCCGGTAACTCAATATCAAACTTGCTATATGGTACTTCAACTTCGATCTGCTCCCTGCCATCCTCTATGATCTCAAATCCCAGTTGCACTAAAACCTTTTTTACTTCTTCAGATGAATAGTCTTTGCCGCTCAGTTTCTTAAGATAGCTGTATTTTAAGACTATCCTCGTCCTTTCCCGGGGCGCCGGATACACGTCCATCACCTGCGACGCGATCCTTCCTCCCGCAAGTTCTTTAATCAACAGCGCCGCTCTTTTCAATACCGTAACCACATTGCTGATATCGGTACCTTTTTCAAACCGGGCAGCGGCATCCGTACGTAAATTATGCCTGAATGAGGTTTTCCGGATGTAAACGGGGTTAAACCAGGCGCTCTCCAGGAATATGGTTTCCGTTTGGTCAGTAACGCCACTGTGTAACCCTCCAAATATACCTCCAAAACACATTGGGTCATCATTCCCATCACAAATCATCAGGTCGTCTGCATGGAGTTTTCTTTCTTTTTCATCCAGGGTTACAAAGGAAGTTCCTTCCGGCAGAGTTTTTATCCGAATCGTGTTCCCTTTAATTTTATCCGCATCAAAAGCGTGCAATGGCTGACCTGTTTCATGCAGGATAAAATTGGTAATATCTACTATATTATTAATTGGCCGCAGTCCCACGGATTTTATTCGCTGTTTAAGCCATTGCGGACTTTCTTGTATAGTTACATTGTTGATGGCTACTCCACTGTACCGTTCGCATGCTTTTGGGTTTTCTATAACTATCTTAAAAGGATCATCCGCATTATCGGTGCTAAAATCATTCTTATAAGGATACTTCACCTGCACATCCTTGTTTTCATGTACACTCAGATAGGCGCAGATGTCCTTTGCCACCCCTAAATGACTCATCGCATCCATCCGGTTGGGTGTGAGGCCGATTTCATATATCCAGTCACTTTGTGGTTGGAAATAATCTGCCGCCGGTGTCCCCGCCACGATCTCGTCCGGCAAAACCATGATTCCGTCATGACTGACACCCAGTCCCACTTCGTCTTCCGCACAGATCATACCCCGGCTTTCCGTCCCCCGAATTTTTGCAGGCTTAATCTTGAAAGGATCCTGATTAACCGGATAAAGTGTTGCTCCCACGGGCGCTACCACCACCGTCTGGGCTTCGGCTACATTGGGCGCTCCGCATACTATCTGCAGGGGTTCGCCGCTCCCGATATCTACCCGGGTTAAACGTAGTTTATCCGCATTCGGATGTTTCTCAACGGTTAATACTTTGCCTATAATCAATCCGCGCAGGCTGCCCTTTACCTCTTCCGTCTGCTCAAAATTCTCCACTTCCAGTCCAAGAGACGTCAGTATTTCCGCTAATTTTTCAGGAGCTATTTTTTCCGGAAGATAGTCGCTGAGCCAGTTATAACTTATGGTCATATATTATCGAATTCTTTTAGGCTTTCTTCCCGTCAATTTCGGGCCGGCAAAGATATATAAATTGTTCGGCGCATAGAAAACGGCTGTAATGCCATACTGATATTCTTTGATATCGTCCAAAAAAACGAGATGTTTTTGTTATACACAAATGCTGTGCATAACCTATCAATAGTACGGCATTATTTAGGTAAATTGTGCATAATTAAAAAAGAATGGTGAAGAATCTATATCCGGCGGTGCAAAAACCTGTTGATACATTTTAACAAAAAAAAGTAGCCCTCTTATTTTGTGATCAAAAATCAATGGTATTAAATTCGCCGTCCTGACACAGTTGGTAACATTTCAAAAATCAATACTGAAACTATTACGGGATTTCTTTGGATAACACAGCGTGGCTAAAAGAATAGGGCTCAAAGACGAGAGAAGGAAAGTAGGTATAAAAAAAGGATGCTACGAACGGGTGTCACATAACCTTGTAGTAACAGCAATAAACACATTTGATGGATCATCTGACTAATTTCAATAAAGAGCGAAAAACTCGCAGGAAAAGTACCCTTGATTTAAGTTCGATGGTTTATGGTAAAGTACCACCGCAGGCCCGTGATCTTGAAGAAGCCGTTTTGGGAGCTATCATGCTGGAAAAATCTGCGTTCGACACGGTAATAGAAATACTGAAACCCGAATGTTTTTATGTGGATGCTCATCAGCGCATCTTCAGGGCAATGCAAAGCCTGGCGCAAAAGAGTATGCCTATTGATTTACTCACGGTGGTGGAAGAATTAAGGACACTGGAGGAACTGGAGCTGGTCGGCGGTCCCTATTATGTAACCAAACTGACCAATGCCGTTGTATCCTCTGCCAACATAGAAGCACATTCCCGCATCATCCTGCAAAAATTCATCCAACGGGATCTTATCCGAATCAGCGGTGAGGTAATCAGTGATGCGTATGAAGATTCTATAGACGTATTTGACTTACTGGATGAGGCAGAAAGTAAATTGTTTGAGATTACCAATAACCATCTGCGTAAGAACTTCGACAGCCTGGATACCGTCCTGGTGAAGACTATTCAACGGATTGAAGACATGCGCAACCGACAGGAGGATATCACCGGCGTACCCAGTGGATTCGAGTCCTTAGACCGCGTAACCTTCGGCTGGCAATCTACCGATTTGATTATCCTCGCCGCACGCCCTTCCGTTGGTAAAACGGCTTTCGCGCTGAACCTCGCGCGCAATGCGGCGCTTCATGCCAGCAAACCCACTCCGGTCGCTTTTTTCAGCCTTGAAATGAGTTCGGCACAATTGGTACAAAGAATATTAAGTGCGGAAAGCGAAATATGGCTGAAAAAAATCGCCCAGGGGAAGATGGAAGAACATGAAATGCAGCAATTATACCGCAACGGGATTCAACGGCTGCAAAAAGCGCCCATCTTCATAGACGATACGGCAGCACTGAATATCTTTGAATTGAGGGCAAAATGCAGGAGATTAAAAAACAAACACAATGTCGGCCTTATTATCATTGACTACCTGCAGTTGATGAGTGGCGCCGGAGATAAACGCAGTTCAAACCGGGAACAGGAAATCAGTACGATTTCAAGAAACCTGAAAGGATTAGCCAAAGAACTGGGTGTGCCGATTATCGCCCTCAGCCAGTTGAGCCGTGAGGTGGAAAAAAGAAAGGAAGGCGACAAGATGCCCCAGCTCAGTGACCTGAGAGAATCCGGCGCTATTGAACAGGACGCTGACATGGTGATGTTCCTGTATCGCCCGGAATACTATAATATCACCGCCAACGAGTTTGGCGAAAGTAATAAGGGAGAAACCCATGTCCGCATTGCCAAACATCGTAACGGAGCGCTGGAAACTATTAAATTAAGAGCCTTACTGCATATCCAGAAGTTCGTTGAAATGGAAGGCGACCACTTCGAAGACCTTGGTTTGCCAGGCAATAACTGGAAGCCCGTACCGGGAAACAGCGGTGATGATCAGGCGCGACTGTACATCCAGATGGGGAGTAAAATGAATGATAGTGAATTCGGAGATGAAGACCCCGTTTAGTAATTCTTTTTGAGGTTGGATGATGAATCCTTCTGAGAGCTTCCCGTGAGGGAAGCTTTTTTATTAACTCCCAATCCTATGGACAGTGGCGAATACTATCCTAAATTGGGTTAATAAAAAAAGTGCTGTTTATTTGCAGTAAATCAAATGTCCATGTCGCTTCCATTTTTTTATGTTGAAAAAGTACCCACGGAGACTGGAGCCTTGGTTGAATTAGACGAGAACGCCACCCGACACCTGGTTCAGGTTCTGCGTAAAAGATCGGGAGACAGCATTATTATTACCGACGGCGGAGGAACTATGTTATTAGCCGAATTAGCCGAGAGCCAGAAGAAGAAAAGTACTGTAGTGGTGAAGGGAGTAGAAATCATTCCCGAATCTTTGCCACGGATAACGATTGCTATTTCCTTGTTAAAGAACGTGTCGAGGTTTGAATGGTTTTTAGAAAAAGCCACTGAAACCGGTGTGTATGAAATAATACCGCTCCTTTGTGAAAGAACCGAAAAGATTCATTTACGTCCGGAAAGGTCCAAAAACATCCTGGTCAGTGCCATGCTGCAAAGTCAGCAATACCGGCTGCCCCGGTTAGGTTCTCCCGTTAATTACAGGGAATGGCTAAAAACCGTACAGGGAGATAATCTTTTTATTGCTCATTGTGTGGAAGGCGACAAACAAAAATTGGGAGATATCGCCCGGCTTGAGGGAAATAAACTGATTTGCATTGGTCCCGAAGGTGATTTCACACCGGAAGAAATCAATGCCGCCGCGGAGCGCGGATTTACTCCGGTCAGTTTAGGAAATACGCGTCTCAGGACAGAAACGGCCGGAATCGCTGCTGTCGTTCTGCTCCGATTGTTGTAATTTAGAATCCTACTATCCCTACATTTTGTCAAACCACCGTACGATAGCTCATTTCGATTTGGATGCCTTCTTCGTGTCCGTTGAATGTATTCATAATCCCGCTTTAAAAGGACTGCCCCTGATTGTAGGTGGGACAAGACAAAGAGGCGTGGTTGCCGCCTGCAGTTATGAAGCCCGGAAGTATGGCGTTCATTCAGCAATGCCTATGGCAACCGCTCTGCGCCTGTGTCCCCAGGCAACGGTAGTTAAAGGCGCGAGAGAAGAATACAGCAAGTACTCCAGGCGCGTCACGGAAATAATCGCCGATCAAGCGCCCCGCTTTGAAAAAGCATCCATTGATGAATTTTACCTGGACCTCAGTGGCATGGAAAAATATTTTAACCCCATGCAGTGGACCATGCAACTAAGGTCGCAAATCATGGAAAAAACCGGCTTACCCATATCGTTCGGCCTGGCGACCAGTAAGCTGGTGGCAAAAATCGCGACGAATCTGGCTAAGCCGAACGGCTACCTGCGCGTGGAGCCGGGAAGAGAAAAAGAATTCCTTGCTCCTCTGAAAGTCAACGCTATCCCGGGGGTAGGCAAACAAACCCATCAACTCCTGTTAAGCCTGGGCATACAAACCATCGGAGACATCAGCCACAGAAAGGCAGAGGATATGGAGTTTCTGATGGGAAAGCAGGGCGCCGAACTCTGGTACAAATCACAGGGAATACATCATGAAGAAGTCATTCAGTTCTCAGAGACCAAATCACTATCAACCGAGACTACTTTCGATACCGACAGCGACCAGCTTGATTTCATTATTAGCGAGTTGACCCGGATGACCGAAGCCTTGGCCTACGACCTGAGAGGGGATAATAAAACTGCGGGGTGCATAGCCATAAAAATCAGGTATGCAGACTTTGAGACACAAACCAGGCAAATGGCAATCCCCTATACTTGTTATGAGGACGACCTGATACCGGCCATGAAAGCATTACTGAGCAAGGCCTATCAAAAAAACAAACCCGTTCGCCTGCTGGGTGTCAGGCTAAGTGAACTGACCAGCGGCTACCTGCAAACTTCCCTCTTTGAGCAAACCCCAAAAAAAACTGCATTATACCAGGCCGTTGACTCGCTAAAGAAAAAATTTGGGATAGATTCGATCACCCGTGCCAGGAACCTCCAATCAGGACATTAATGGCGGGAAAAGAAGGGTTATGTGCAATATACCTCCGGAAAAAGTTTAATTTTCCTTAACCAGTCTACTAAATTAGTAGAGAATTAATATATTTGCTTCCTATTTTAAATTTTCTAAAACAAAAACTATGAGTTTACGATTAGGTGATGTTGCACCGAATTTTACAGCAGAAACAACGGAAGGAAAAATTAATTTTTACGATTTTCTGGGAAACAGTTGGGGTATTCTATTTTCCCATCCGGCTGATTATACACCGGTTTGCACG
>JACFNM010000046.1:0-6531 GCA_019454915.1 Chitinophagaceae bacterium | reverse complement strand
TGAGCTGGGGAAAACTGCGCTATTAAAAGAGGAATTCGAAAAGCGCAATGTAAAAGTATTAGCGGTTAGTGTTGACCCGTTGGAAAGCCACCTGGGCTGGGTAAAAGATATTAATGAAACACAAAATACACAGGTACAGTTTCCCATTATTGCAGATCCTGACCGGAAGGTATCTACCGCCTACGACATGATCCATCCGAATGCGAGCGAAAACTTCACCGTTCGTTCTTTGTTTATCATTGGACCGGATAAGAAGATAAAGCTGATCATTACCTACCCTGCATCAACCGGGCGCAACTTTCAGGAAGTGCTTCGTGTGATTGATTCGCTGCAATTGACGGCCAATTATAGCGTTTCTACGCCGGCAGACTGGAAACCTACTGAAGAAGTAATCGTTTCTACGGCTCTGTCTAATGACGACGCCAACAAGAAGTTCCCCAAAGGAGTAAGAATTGTAAAGCCCTATTTGCGTTACACACCGCAGCCGGACTTAAACTAACCTTACTCAAAAAAGGGAACTTAAGCCTACAATTAATCACAAAGGCATCCGAACGTATCTCGGGAGAATATTTCAACTTCTCCCCTTAAGAAACGCCCCGATTGCCTTTGTGATTTTTTTTGGCAATTCCCAAAAAAAAAGATTCTTCCTTATTAAATATTATAAATATTATTACCTAATTTTCTGCATCAAAATTCACTTCTACAAACCTTGTAAATTCCAACAATCATGGCAAAAGCAAAGAAAAAAAGCGCCGTAAAAAAAGCAGCGCCTAAGAAGAAAGCGCCTGCAAAAAAGTCCGCTCCAAAAAAGAAAACGCCCGCAAAAAAAGCTGCACCTAAGAAGAAGACACCCGTAAAAAAAGCGGTAAAAAAAGCAGCACCTAAAAAGAAGGCAGCTACAAAGAAAGTTGCGAAGAAAGCCGCTCCAAAGAAGAAAACATCTGTAAAAAAAGCGGTAAAGAAGGCAACACCCAAGAAAAAAGCACCGGCAAAGAAGGCAGCACCAAAAAAGAAAGCGCCGGCAAAAAAAACCGCGTCCGGAAAACGACTGTCAGAAAATAAACCAATCGTAACGCCTCCGGTAGAACCGGAAATCACCGCACCTGCTGCTTCTCCGGCAGAAGAGAATCCCTCGACCTCAGAGGATAATGGCGGATTATTTAGCTTTTAATAACGGCTTTTAAAAAAAATAGTTTTTTAGCGCAACTTAAACGGTTGCGCTTTTCATTTTATATACCCACACATAGTTGCCTGGTACTGCAATGCTTTATGGGCTGCCTTTTCAGCAAAATCCTCTCCGTTGCCTGCGTAAATAACTGCTCTCGACACATTCACCAGTAAACCACAGTCCTCATTCATTGCCGTTTCTGATATCTCTTCGAGGCTACCGCCTTGCGTACCCACACCAGGCACCAGAAAAAAATAATCGGGTAAAATCCGGCGTACATTTACGAACTCCTCCGTCTGTGTAGCACCAATTACAAACATAATATTTTCGGGAGAACCCCATGTCGAAACGGTCTTGAGTACCCGCTCGAACACACGCTCACTACCCGTAGGCAACAACTCAAAATTTGCTGCACCCGGATTGGAAGTTAACCCCAGCACAATGGTCCATTTATTCTCATATTCCAGGAAAGGGCGGATACTATCTTCTCCCATATATGGAGCAACAGTGATGGCATCAAAGTTCAGGGTTTCAAAAAAAGCCCGGGCATATTGCGATGAAGTATTACCAATATCGCCTCTTTTGGCATCTGCAATCTTCAGGTAATCGCCAGGTATATACCTGACGGTTTTCTCCAACGACTCCCATCCTGATAAACCCCGGCTTTCATAAAAAGCGGTATTGATTTTATAACTGACGCAATACGGTTTGGTTGCCTCTATGATTTGCTTATTAAATTCAAAAACAGGATCCCGATAAGATAAAAGATGCCGGGGGACCTTATCTATATCCGTGTCTAAGCCAATACACAGATACGACTTCTTTTGCCGGATTTGTTCTACCAGTGCATTCTTTGTCATGAGGCGAAGATAGGAATGAATTATTCAGGTATCCACCGGAGTATCAAATTTTCCCGCCATCAGGTTAGGGGAGGAGCGTCCCTTCCAGAAATCCTGAAACCATCCACCTGTTTGCCACGAGATATACATACCATGCGGGTATATATCAGAAATAGTATATCCTCCCCTCGCGGGAAGGATATACCATCATTATGAAACGAACAATTAACGCTTAATGATAACCCGCTCTCTTTGCCACCTGTCATCTACTTTCACCATCACGGTATACATACCTTCACTGAGACGGCTAAGCTGATGAATCGTAATACTACCTTGCCCCGACTCCACAGACCGCGTTTCGGCGACTACTATTTTGCCGGTCATGTCCATGATTTGCACCTCTACGTTACCCCGCAGCGCAGAGAAGAAACTAATGGTCACTTCTGTAGAAGCAGGGTTAGGGCTTATCTTCAGCTTTCCGTTGCTATAAGAAGACAGGCGTACGGTCAGTACGTTGGTGTATTTAAAATACCCGTCTTTACTAACCCCCTTAATCCGGTAATACACCACCGGGCTGTTTATACCCGAGGCGGGATCCTGATAACCAAATCTCACGGGTTGATTCCTCGGAACCGAGCCATTTACCGTCCCTATTTTATTGAAGCGTATCCCATCTTCCGAACGTTCTACCTCAAAATGACTCATCTGCTCAGAGGTTATAATTCTCCAGTCAAGATCGATGGAATTCGGCCGTTGTACAGCACTAAACTGGAGAAACTCTATCGGCAGAATGATGCAGGGATCGAGTATGATTGTTACCTGGGCGCAATTGGTAATGTTACAATCTCCTTCCGCTCTCACATAGTAGGTTGTTGTTTCCGTAGGCAATACGGAAATAGTCGTTCCGGTACCTATCAGTGTATCTCCACAACTGTTGCGGTACCATCTCCATACCGCATTGGTTCCCAGCGAACCTCCCTGCACAGTCAGATCTACTGCATTACCGGGGCAGGTGGTAAGCGCCGGCCAGGCATTGATACTCGTCGGCGCTACGGAAGTATCCTTCGCCATTAATCTGAAACTATTCGAAATGTACCGGCAATTGGTATTATTTATATTTCCCTGAGCAGCAACGATTACCCGGTAATATTTGCCAATGTCAGAAGCTTGCAACGGATCAATCGTATAATCCACACTGGTTGCCCCGCTGATATTTGCCCATCCGCTGGAACCATTATTACTCCGTTGCCACTGATAATCCAGCGGTCCGGAGATAACGGTCGGATCACTCAGGATCGCGCTAAACGTCGTATTTCCGTTTGCGCACCCGGCCGAATTATTAACGGTTACCGTAGGCGTCGGATCACACAATCCAAACTGAATATCATCAATTGCGAAATCATTTCCACAACCGCCGGCAGCTGCATTGGTTATTTCAATAACAATCTGTGTTACCGGGTTCCCATTGACCGTTGCCGGCATAACAAATTTCATCCCGTATTGCGTCCAGTTCGGGCTGGTAATTTCGGGCGTGGTTAAGGTGGTAATGATTAATCCGGAAGCAGCATCTTTCACAGTAAAGGTGAGCTTGGGGTAAATCATCCCTCCCAGGGCATCGCAGAATGTGCCGTAACTGGAATTGGGTATGTTAGATACGAACGCAAACAGTGAATATTTTAAATTGGTACAGGGGATATTGATTTTATCCGTATAAACCTTATTAGCATTCACATCGGCATTCACCACCATCATCCTTCCATTCGAATTACCGGTGTGGTCTGTCCGGTTGATCCAGCGGGCGATATTTCCCTTATTAGCATCGTTAGTTAGGGCATACCGTTCTACTGCAAGCGGCTGTGAAGTGCTACCGGTGTAATCGGTAGCGGCCGTACCGGCACTTCCGGTGGCGGCCGGAATAGTGGTTGTCATACTCGTACCGGTGCCAAAAGTCTGCTTGTAGATCACCCTATTTAATGCCTCACAGGGTGGCATTTCAGCCGTAGTCAAAACAACAAATGGTGTTGGCTGATCTTCACCCGGATCATCCGGCTTGCCATTATTATTCAGGTCGGGGTTAGCACCGTTGGTTGATTTGTCTTTTACTGTGGATCCCACGTAACCTGTGGCTTCTGCAAAAGCGCTGTTATTATATACTTTACCAATAACAATGTTCTTGACAGTTAAACACACCCTTACTACAAAATAGTTGTTTGAAGAAGGAGAAGCAGGGATTTTTGAACTCGCCGGATTTAAAATTTGATAATTGGGTGGCGGTCCAGGCACTTTTCCGCCGTTGAATGCAGGGTTGAGTACAACGCCCGCCGGGTTATCAATCAAAGTTGTGGTAACATTAGAGATGTTGGCCGGGCCATAAACCGATGCCAAATTATCGGTGAGTTTCACATTTGTGAGGGGCCAGTTACCGTAGTTCTGTACCCTGATGTCATAGCAGATGTTATAGGTACCTGGTACTCCTGTAGGAATGGCAGATACAAGCTCCTTGGAAACCCCAATCGCCGAATTAATGTCGGTCATATCCGTACTGAAATAACAGGGTGCTGCCGTGATTTGGCTTTTTGAACCATCGAGGATTCCAATCTGATAATATCTACTACGGTACTTCCCTGACCAGTTATAATAATCAGAAGCTACCAGCTTACCATCCGAATAAGACAACCCGATAATCACATTTCCGGTTAACTTACTGATCAACGTGGCATGCAGGGGAGAAATATTATAATCTTTATGGTTAATAACCATATAGTTATTGTCTAAAATAGCGAGGAACTTACCATCGGGGGTAATGACAAAATCACCGTTTCCCTGTAGTTTATTAATTCCTGGCGGTAAGGATACCGGAATGACCGGTCCAAAGGTACCACTCACGAAATCCACTGTCTGCAACGCCAAACCATACCCTCCGAGCGGACCTCCCGGGGTATAAATTAACTGATAACCCGTTCCGTCTGCATCAAAGGTTATTCCTATCACATAGGTGTTGGTGTATTTCGTCACTAATACCGTAGTTGGGGGACAAACAGAACCAGGTATCCACTTAAAAACATAAGTGGCATTTTGGCCGGAAACATAATGGGTAAAATACAGGCTGGTGTCTTTCGGGTTAAACGATATACCCGAATTATATTCACTGAATCCCGGATATCCGGGATAAGTTAAATTAGATAGATTACAACCAGACGGAGGTAAATTAGTGAGTGAATCAACGACAGAGTTATACCGGAATTGCACGAATCCTTTTTTACTGCCATCACAAGGGTTATTGCCTATACTCACAGGCACGGCATAGGTAGCCTGCGCATACAATTTTTCCCCCGCAGTGCACATCAGCAGGATGCCGAGGATAGTTAACAAGAGTTTTTGTAAAGGGTAGAAATGTACTTTCATATGCCACGGTTTTCGGCTTTCAAATGGACGGATTAAGTGTAAATATTTATTTCAGATGCAAAACTATATCGTGATATAACCTGTTTATTCCCTATTCGATATACTCCTCCTTTTCTTCGGTCAAATTCCTTACTCAATTATCATTTATCAACAGAATAAAGGAATACACCTATTTCAGGGATATTATAACGTAATATGTCATATTGAAAGTATTGTAACTTGGATTTTGAACCGGAATTTTGCAATAACACATACCCTGTTTGCAAACTGTGTGGGCTTTTGCCGGCTTAATCCAGATAACTACTACACGGATAGTCTTAACGGGAACACCTCGCTGAGGCAATCAACGAGCTGCATCTTGTTCCAACCAAGTGCCAATCCGGGATTGAAGCCACCCCGGGGTAAAATACCAGATTGCCGGAAGCAGAGGATGCCCCTGCCGGCCACCATCTCACAAATAGTGGAACAACAACTGAAAACGGCAACCTCTCCTCACTAACCGGTCAATAGGCAGAAGAATAATCCATTGTATTCGGGCAGTATTAACAAAAAAACTGCCCTGACAAAATTCATCAGAGCAGTTCAATTTCCGGTCAAAAGAATCTATTTGTACCTCGACATCAACGCATTAGCTATTTCCGTCATTTTCTTCACTCCATCTTCGGGTAAATTTCCTTTCCTGAACTCATTCAACACTTCCGGTAGTTTATTCTCGATTTCCATCAAAAATAAATCTTCAAACTCCTTCACCTTATTCACCGGCACATCTCTCAACAACCCCTGGGTGCCGAGGTAGATAATCGCCACCTGCTTCTCCACGGAGAATGGTGTATATTGCGGTTGTTTCAGGATTTCCACGTTGCGTGCACCCTTATCTAACACCAGTTTAGTTGCCGCATCCAGGTCTCCGCCGAATTTGGCAAAAGCTTCCATCTCACGATACAACGCCTGGTCGAGCTTAAGGGTTCCCGCCACTTTCTTCATGGATTTTATCTGGGCATTTCCTCCCACACGGCTTACCGAGATACCCACATTAATAGCCGGACGAATCCCCGCATTAAACAGGTTGGATTCCAGAAATATCTGACCGTCTGTAATCGAAATCACATTCGTCGGGAT
>JACFNM010000569.1 GCA_019454915.1 Chitinophagaceae bacterium | reverse complement strand
GTTATCCTGATCCGCATCAGACTAAGCTGAAAGAGAAATTAAGCACTATTAAGAATGTGCCGGCGAAGAATATCCTTCTGGGAAATGGGAGCGATGAATGTATAGATATTATATATCGCGTATTTTGTAATCCGGGCAGGGATAATGTGGTGATTTGCCCGCCTACGTACGGCATGTACGAGGTAAGCGCCCATATCAACGACGTAGAAGTTCGGAAAGTTCCGTTGCTGGAAAATTTTCAGTTGGACCTCGAGAATATGGAGGAGCAGGTAGATGATTATACGAAAATTATATGGCTCTGTTCACCCAATAACCCAACAGGCAATTCATTAGACCGGAGAGATATAGAAACCATCCTGATTAATTTTTCGGGTATTGTGGTGATTGATGAGGCCTATATTAATTTTTCCCGATACCGGTCTTTTGTGCAGGAATTGGAGGAATATCCCAACCTGGTCGTTCTGCAGACGCTCTCTAAAGCCTGGGGACTTGCCGGGTTGCGACTGGGTATGGCTTTTGCAAGTGAAGAAATCATAAATATTTTCAATAAAATTAAGCCGCCTTATAATATCGGGCAGGCTACCCAGGATCTGGTGATACAGGGGCTTGACCGGCTGGCCGATGTGTATGATATGATTAGGTTACTGGTGCAGGAGCGGGACAAATTGCAACAGCAGTTGAGCACTGTTCCGTTGGTGGAAAAAGTATATCCTTCGGATGCTAATTTTCTTCTCGTGAAGGTAAGAGATGCCGCTACCCTTTATAAGACGCTGATAGAAAAGGGTATCGTGGTTCGCGACCGGAGTAATGTGCAGTTGTGTGAAAATTGTCTGCGGATTACGGTGGGTACGCCTCAGGAAAACGAGGCCTTGTTAAATAATCTCCATAGCCTGAGTAGTATCGGTATCAATCACTAAATTTGCGCGGGTTATTTTGATAGCAGATTGTTGCCAAAATATTTATTCATTTAACGGGTCTTTCTATGCGAAGAAGATTAATTCCGATGAATGTGGTGATAGCTGCACTCTTATTCATTTTATTGAGCCTGGATCTGGATAAGATGAAGATCCCGGCGCCGGTGATGCAGAGTGGTAAAAAGGTGTATGAGAGAGCTTGTTCGGGTTGCCATCAGCCCGGGGGAGAAGGAATCAGCGGGTTGTATCCTTCGCTGATAGATAATGAAACGATATTGGGTTCTCAAAACCGGTTGATTAAGAAGATTGTTTTTAATGTGACAAAGCCCGAAGAAATTCACGCCGGCAAGTTACATTCCCCGGCTTATCCGTTGGGAAACCAGGAGATAGCCGATGTACTCACCTATGTCAGGAATTGCTTTGGAAATAAGGCCGGTCCGGTAACCGTCAGGGAAGTGAAGAGAGTGAAGGGAGAGAATAAGTGACCAGCATTTGATCGTTTTTATGAACCCTTGAAATATTTATTTTATCATGGCGAAACCAGTATTATTTATTGACAGAGACGGCACTTTGATTTATGAAGCCCCACCAACCTATCAGTTGGATTCCTATGACAAACTCACGTTTTATCCGCACATGTTTGAAAACCTGACGAAGATAGCGAGGGAAATGGATTATGAGCTGGTGATGGTGAGCAATCAGGACGGGTTGGGTAAGGATCACTTCCCGGAAGATACATTCTGGCCTTTGCATAATCTGGTCATGAAAACACTGGAAGGCGAACGGATTCATTTTAGCGCTGTGCATATTGACAGAACCTATCCGCATGAGAATGCACCCACGAGGAAGCCGGCTATCGGAATGCTTACCCAATATCTGAATAACCCCGATTACGATATTCCTAACTCATTCGTCATCGGAGATCG
>JACFNM010000045.1 GCA_019454915.1 Chitinophagaceae bacterium | reverse complement strand
GTCATCCACATTGACGTCAACGGAGTAGGGTATGAGCTTCAAATCAGCCTGAATACTTATTCAAAAATACAATCACTTGAAAACGGATCTCTTTATACCTGGCTTCACATTAAAGAAGATTCGCACACCTTATACGGTTTTTTTGACCTGGCTGAAAAGAAATTATTCACTCAACTCATCAGCGTCAATGGGGTAGGTACGTCCACAGCCAGGATGATCCTCTCGGCCTTGCAACCGGACGAATTGGTTCAGACCATCCTGCAGGGGGATACCAACCGGCTGGAAAAAGTCAAGGGGATAGGGAAAAAATCTGCCGAAAGGATCGTACTCGAACTGAAGGATAAATTAGGAAAAGCGGGCATAGAAACCGGCGCTTCTGCATTAATAAACAATACTTTGGAGCAGGATGCGTTAAATGCTCTGATGGCTCTCGGTATTGCCCGTAACCTCGCGGAAAATGCACTCAGGAAAGCCACTGCATCCGCCCCCGTTGCTGAAAACCTTGAAACGTTAATCAAAAAAGCATTAAAGTTTATTTGAGGAAAATTTTACCCACTAAACAAGACGGGGAAATTGGCTCTACGAAATTGGTATATACGTCGTACTATAGCAGGCATTACGGCAGTTGTTATGACTATCGCTTTGTCTGCCACGTCCGCTTACGCCAGGCTAACCTATCAGGTTCAGGATACCCTGCCGGCCGGTCAGGATACGCTCCCTCGTACTGATACCTTAAGATATCCTATCACCGACAGGAGAGAGGCACAGGCCGACAACTTACGTTTCCGGGGATTCGATCTAAGAGACCCTTCTAACATTAAAGATTCCATCGCCTTTGATCCCGAGGAGAAAGAATATTATATCTACGAAAAAATCGGCAACAGGTATTACCGTAAGCCCACTTCCCTAAGCTTCGATGAGTTTAACAGGATTCAATCGAGAAAGCAGGAAAACGATTATTTCAGAGAACGAGCCAATACCATCAGCATGCTAAACCGAAGCCTGCTCCGTCCCAAGCTAACCGCTACCGACGACCTGTTCAATCGTTTATTCGGCAATGGCAAGATAGATATTCGTCCACAGGGAAATGTAACCATCACAGCGGGATACCAGGGACAAAACATCAAAAACCCCACTCTACCGGAACGAGCGAGGAAGAACGGAGGATTCGATTTTGACATGGCCGCTAACCTGAACGTAAACGCTTCCATAGGCAGTAAGGTAAAACTACCCATTTCGTATAACACCCAGTCAACCTTCGATTGGGAGAATCAGCTAAAGTTGGAATACACCGGCAATGCGGATGAGATTATCAAGAAAATAGAAATGGGTAATACCAGTTTTGCATCTAAAGGAAGTTTAATACCCGGAGCACAATCACTTTTTGGGATCAAAACCCAGCTACAATTTGGCAAACTGTGGGTAACCGGAGTATTTGCCACCCAAAAATCACAACGTCAGTCGAGAGCCCTCGAGGGTGGCGCTTCCACTTCCCGCATTACCGTGAGAGGGGATGATTATGATGAAAACAGGCACTTTCTTATGGCTCAATATTTCAACCGAAAATATAATGAGGCAATGAGAACCTTACCTGTCATCAGTTCTCAGGTGCAGATCATGAGGATGGAAGTATGGGTTACCAACAGAATGGGAGGAGCCACCACGGATACCCGGGATATTGTGGGGCTGATGGATTTGGGAGAACCTAAGCCATACGGCCCCTGGGGCGGGTCGGGCAACGACCTCGACTTACCAGGCAACGATGCCAACAACCTTTACAGGCAAATATCAGGAAACAAAGCAAACAGGAACCCCTCTGTGATCGTTGGCAATCTTACAGGCATGGGATTGAAGCAGGTGCAGGATTTTGAAAAGACTTTTGCACGTAAGTTAGATTCAAGCCAGTACACTTATAATCCTCAACTGGGTTACCTTTCGCTCAACGGCGCTTTGATGCCTAATGAAGTTCTGGCTGTGGCATTTCAATATTCCTATAATGGTCGTGTGTACCAGGTAGGTGAATTTTCACAGGATGTGCCCGTAGATTCTGCTTCCGGAGTTCAGAAAGTGCTATTCCTCAAACTGCTAAAAGCTACTTCCGCGCGTACGCAGCTCCCTATCTGGCACCTGATGATGAAAAATATTTATACACTGAAAAGTGATGACGGCGATTACCTGTCGTCTTTAGATCGAACAGATTTCCAGTTAAATGTTTTGTACGATGAACCTGGTGGGGGGCAGAAAAGATACCTTCCGGAGGGCGACCAGGCCGGTGTACCGCTATTGAGTCTGCTAAGTCTCGACCGGTTGAATAATCAAAACGATCCGCAGTCGGATGGCGTCTTCGACTATATGGAGGGCTATACGGTAATCTCTGATAAGGCTCAAATTATATTCCCCGTACTGGAGCCTTTCGGCCGGGATTTGGCCTTTGCATTTAGTGATCCCAACCTGCAAAAGAAATATTTGTACCTGCCCTTGTACGACACTATTAAAGCCATTGCTCAAACTTTTGCCAACCTAAACCGTTATGTGATGAAGGGGATGGCTAAGGCTTCTTCCTTCGGGCAGTCGGAAATCTCTCTGAATGCCTTTAACGTCCCTCAGGGGTCCGTTACCGTCTCTGCCGGTGGCCGCATATTACAGGAAGGTACGGATTATGAAGTGAATTACAGCCTGGGAACGGTCCGGATTCTAAACCAGGCTATTCTGAGTTCGGGTATTCCCGTAGATGTTCAATTTGAAAACCAGGCTGCCTTTGGTATGCAACAACGAAACTATATGGGACTTCGGTTGGATTACCTGGCAAATAAAAACCTAACCATAGGCGCGACAGCTGTCCGTTTGAGCGAGAGACCTTATTTCACCAAGATGGGTTATGGAGAGGATCCGATTCGAAACACCATGATAGGCGCTGACTTCAGTTATCAGAATGAAATACCCCGCATGAACCGGATCCTCGGCAAGCTTCCTTTCTATACACCCGAAGGCACTTCTTCCATTACCGCTTTCGGAGAAGCTGCCCGGCTAATTCCGGGGCATGCACCACAGATAGGCAAAGGGCAGAACGGGTTGATTTATATAGATGACTTTGAAGGTACAAAAGCCAGTATAGATTTACGTTTCCCCTTAATTAGCTGGGCGCTCGCCAGCACGCCTTTGGGAGCAACAGACCGTAATGGAAATGAACTCTTCCCTGAAGCCAAATTATACAACAGCTACGATTATGGAAAGAACAGGGCGAAGTTGGCCTGGTATAATATAGAACCCGTTCTTCAGGAAAGGAGAAACAGCAGTAACCCACTGCAAAATGATGTGGAAGAGCTTTCGGATCCCCGCGTACGGGGTGTAAACCAGGCAGAAATATTTCCCTTGCGTACCCCCGACTTCGGTTTGAATCAATTGGTAACATTCGACCTCGCCTATTATCCCAAAGACAGAGGCCCTTATAATTATGACGGAACAGGAGTTGACGGATCCGGCAGACTGACCAACCCCTCAAAGCGTTGGGGAGGCATGATGCGCGCGATTGATCAAACAGACTTTGAATCAAACAACGTGGAGTTTATCGAATTTTGGATGCTCGACCCTTTCATTAAAAACACCAATCACGCCGGAGGAGATTTATATTTTAACCTGGGTAACGTTTCAGAAGATATCTTAAAGGATGGAAAAAGAGCTTATGAAAATGGACTGCCTACGCCAAAAATTCCGGCCCAAACCGATCAGTCTATCTGGGGAACCGTACCTGTGAATCCCATACAGGTAACACAATCTTTTAGTAACGACCCCGAAGACCGCCCCTACCAGGACGTGGGATTTGACGGTATGGCCGATGAAGCAGAAAGAACGCTGCATCAAACCTACCTTCAATCTCTGCGGGGAACGCTGGGCAGTAATTCCCCGGCTTATCAGCAGGCAATAGCTGATCCTTCATCAGATAATTTCCGGTATTACAGAGATGCCGAGTTCGATCAATCCAATACCGGGATACTGGGACGATACAAACATTTCAACGGACCTCAGGGCAACTCTCCGGTGTCAACCGAATCTTCGACATTTACGATGGCTGCAACCATGTATCCCGATGCAGAGGACCTGAATAAGGACAATACCTTAAATGAAAATGAAGAATATTTCCAATACCGGATAGCCATTAAGCCCACCGGTGATCCACAAATGCAGATTGGGAATAATTTTATTGTTGACCGGAAGGAAGTAGCCGTTCAGTTAGCCAATGGTGTCAAGGAAAATCAAACCTGGTATCAATTTCGGGTTCCCATAAACGCTTATGATAAAAAAATTGGCAATATTCCCGATTTCAAATCCATACAATTTGTCCGGATGTTTTTGACGGGATTTGAAGACTCCATCGTTCTGCGCTTTGCTAAACTGGAATTAGTCAGAAACCAATGGAGGAAATTTACTTTCGAACTGGATACTGCAGGTGTTTACAAGCCCATCGATCCGAATGACCCGGTAAACTTTAATGTTGGCGCGGTAAATTTAGAAGAAAACGAAAGACGTCAACCTATTCCCTATAGAATGCCGCCGGGTATTGAGCGGGTACAATCCCTCAGTAACGGGGGTATTAATATCCTCCAAAATGAGCAGTCTATGAGCCTCCAGGTCTGCAACTTGCCGGATGGCGAGTCAAGAAGTGTTTTCAAAACCATGAATCTGGATATACGCCAGTTCCGGCAAATGATGATGTTTATTCATGCGGAAAGCGTTGTCGGCCAAACTTCGCTGTCGGATGGGCAAATAAATGCCATCGTCAGAATAGGGAATGATTTTATCAATAATTTTTACGAGATAAAAATTCCACTAAAGATTACCCAGTTCGGAGCGACTTCTGAAAAAGACATATGGCCGGAAGAAAACAATATGGACTTCAGCCTGTCTGTTCTGGAGCAATTAAAAGCGGAGAGAAATCTCCAGTTGGTTAATCCCAATATTATCTACCGGAAAGAGGTTGCTGGCCGCTTGTACTCGGTTATCGGAAATCCAAATTTTGGAGAAGTAAAAGGCTTCCTGATTGGTATTGAAAATCCGGGAGATGGTACAGGAGCGCCTGTCTGTACTGAACTGTGGATAAATGAGCTCAGGCTCTCTCAGATTGATGAAAAAGGAGGATGGGCCGCTTTGGGCAGGGTTGACTTTACCCTCGCAGACCTCGGCACCCTAACATTTTCGGGCAATACCTATACCGCAGGGTTCGGAGCACTGGAGCAGAGAGTAAATGAAAGAGCCAAAGATAACTTTGTACAGTTCGATGCCGCCGCAAATCTTGAGTTAGGAAAACTGTTGCCGCATGGAACAGGGCTACAAATTCCTTTTTATGCGAGCGTATCGCAAACCGTCAGTACGCCCGAATACGACCCCTACGACATGGATATTAAATTGAAGGATAAGTTAGGCGCTGCCCAGGGAAGCGCAAGAGATTCTATACGCAATGCCGCCATTGACATCACTACCATCAAAACGGTCAACTTCACCAACGTCAGAAAAGTATTACCAGAAGGGAAGCGGCAACGATTATGGAGTATTTCGAATTTTGACCTGAGTTATTCTTATACCTCCATAACGCAACACAGCCCTTTGGTTGAGAACAATGAAATCAAGAAATACCGTGTCGGAATCGGATATAATTATAATGGGCAGGCCAAACCCTGGGAACCCTTCAAGAATCTGGTAAAAGGAAAATCACTGTGGCTGTCAGCTATCAAAGATTTCAACCTGAATCTTACACCTTCTCTGTTTGGCATTCGCTGGGATGTCAATCGCCAGTTCGGCGCACTAAGACCGAGGGAAGTATATGTTCCGGGCACTGCTCCGAGTCCGTTTAAGATCCCGGAAACCTATGATAAGTTTTTTACTTTCGACAGGCATTACAATTACCGATGGGATATCAGCCGATCGTTAAATTTTGACTTCGAAGCACTGAATAACTCAAGAATTGATGAACCTGATGGCAGACTAAATACGAAAGCAAAAAGAGACACGGTATCACGTAACTTGTTCAAGGGAGGCAGGAATGTCCTTTATAATCAAAAAGCAGACCTTACCTATACATTGCCCACATCCAAACTACCCCTGCTCGACTGGACCACCGCTAATCTTGCTTATAAAACAACCTATAGCTGGATAGGGGCATCGCGGCTGGCCATCCATCTCGGGAACACTATTCAAAACAGCAACGCCAAAGCTGCTACGGTAGACCTCGATTTTAACAGGCTCTACAACAAATCGCGTTGGTTAAGGGCCTTGGACCAGCAGACCAATACCAACGCCCCGAAAGCACCTCCGCCTCCTCCGGCAAATCAGCAGGCGGATACCACTAAATCAAAACGAAAAAGAGACCCCAATGAATTGCCCCGATTGAATGAGTTTGTCAGAGGTATAGGTAAAGTCCTTACCTCCGTTAAACGGGTCAACTTCAACTATAGCGAAGGCGCCACCTCGTTCGTACCAGGATATACAGACAGTACAAAATACCTGGGGCAAAACTGGGGAAGTATGGCGCCGGGACTGAATTTTATTTTGGGCAAACAGCCTTCTGCCGTCTGGTTAGACAATGCGGCCCGCAGGGGCTTGATTTCAAGAGACAGCTTGCAAAACAGCCTGACCCGCCAGACTTTTGATCAACAATTTGCGGCAACCGCCCAACTGGAGCCTGTACGCGATTTGCGCATAGACCTGAACTTAAGCAAAACATTCAACCGTACTTACAGTGAACTATTTAAAGATACGCTGGGTACGGGCCAATTCGGGCACCTCAATCCTTATGCCGGCGGAGGATTCAGTATTAGTTTTATTGCTTTTCAGACTTTATTCAGAAATGCTGATCCTAATCTCATCAGCGAAAGCTTTAAACAATTCCAAAACAACAGGCTAGTTTTGTCTGAACGACTGGGCTTAAAAAATCCTTATAGTCAGATAAAAGGTTCTGATGGTTACTACCTCGGCTATAGCCGCTATGCACAGGATGTGTTAATCCCCTCCTTCATAGCAGCCTATACCAACACCGACCCCTATAAAATCTCTTTGCTGAAAACCGGGCAGACCAACGTAAGGTCTAATCCTTTTTCAGGATACCTTCCCAAACCCAACTGGCATATTGAATACACGGGACTAAGTCGTATTGAATCGATAAGTAAAATATTCAATGACTTTTCCTTGTCGCACGACTATAAGAGTTCTTTAAGCATGAATGCCTTCAACTCGAATCTTCTTTTTCAGGACAGGTGGAGATTGGGCTTCCCTTCATTCCTTGATACCACCTCCAATAATTTTATCCCTTACTTCTTAGTGCCAAACATCACCATTGATGAAAAGTTTGCTCCACTACTTGGCATCAATCTGTCATTTAAGAACCAGGTATCCATTCGCTTTGACTATATCAAAAGCCGTACACTCAGCCTGAGTCTTATTGATTACCAGTTGAGTGAAATGCGATCCTCGGGTATCAATTTTAGTGGCTCCTGGAGAATTCGCGGTTTTTCTCTACCCTTTAACATAAACCTGTTTAATAAGACTTCCGATACTACCAGCAGCCGGGCAGAAAGTGACGTGAAATTTACGATTGATTTCAGCATAACGGACAACATCACATCAAACAGCAGACTGGATCAGGCTAATGCGTTTCCTACCCAGGGTCAAAAGGTCATCACCATTAATCCAACCATTGACTATGTTCTAAGCAACCGCATTCAGCTCAAGTTTTATTTTGACCAGCAAAGGACTAGTCCTTATATCTCATCATCAGCGCCAATGGTTAACACGAGAGCGGGTGTCCAGGTCAATATTTCACTGGCGCAGTAAAAAATATTGTGATCCTGATCCTCTGCGTGCAATCAATAGAAAGTTTTTTTGTATTTTTCCTTCTATGAAAACCATAATCATTACCGGCGCCAATGGCAATTTGGGCGTCGCAACTGTTAAAAAATTTCTGGATAATAACTATAGAGTCATTGGAATTGCCCGCTCCGGAAGCAATTTGGGCTTCGCAACCGGTCATAAATATTTTGAACTGCACCAACTGGATTTGACAGATGAAAACGCAGTAATTTCTTTTATCAAAGAAGCAATCAGTTTGTATGGCAGCATTGAAGGCGCATTATTTTTAGCCGGAGGGTTTGCCATGGGTAATCTTGCAGGAACGCACAGCTCAGATTTTTATAAAATGCTCAGCCTTAACTTCGAAACGGCTTACCACGCAACACGTGTTCTGTTTGAACACATGGTAAAAAAAGGATACGGAAGATTAATTTTTATCGGTGCAAAAACAGCACTTCATCCTGAAAATGCCTCAGGCGCACTGGCCTACGCCTTATCAAAATCTCTCCTGTTCAATTTAGCTGGCATCCTCAATGCCACGGCAAAAGGCAAAAACGTAACCGCATCCGTAATCGTACCCAGTATTATTGATACCGAAGCAAACCGTAAAGACATGCCGGATGCCGACTGGAATAAGTGGGTAAAGCCGGAACAAATTGCCGATGTGATGGAATTTGTTTGCAGCGAGAAAGGACTGGCCCTTCGGGAACCGATACTTAAAGTATATAATAATCTATAGGTGAAGAAGAGTCAGTCCACAAAACTACCCGGAAGCTAAGACAATCGGAGAAATAATGCCCTGCGTCATATCCCGTGGATTGACTATCTAACAATCATACCGGCTGATATTTCCTCTATGGTGCTAACAAAATAGAGTTTCCCCTGGTTATCTTCCGCCATCAGGATCATCCCGTTACTTTCTATTCCCCTCATTTTACGTGGCGCCAGATTGGCCGCCACGACCACCTGCCTGCCCACGATTTCTTCCGGTTTGAAATGCAGTGCAATACCCGAGACAATTGTTCTTTTTTCAAATCCCAGATCAATCTCCAGCTTAAGTAACTTATCTGCTTTCTCCACCTTTTCAGCCGCTAAGATTTTTCCTGTTCTCAAATCCAACCTGGCAAAATCATCGTACACAATTTGTTCCTTAACGGGAGCATGAGCATCATTAGCAGGAACGGATTCAGCCTTTTGTTCGGTAACGGTTACCGTTGAATTGCTTTTTAATTTGTTAATTTGTACCAAAATTTCATCATCTTCAATCTTCCTGAACAGCAGCTCCGGTGCACGCAATGCGTAACCAACACTCAGCAATTTAAAACTGCCGGCATTCTTCCATTGCAACATCCTTTCCACCACTTTCAACATGTGTAACATTTTCTTCGCGGTATTGGGAAGAAAAGGATTAATATATATCGCAAGATTGGCAGTTAGCTGCAAACTAAGATGGATACAATTATCTATTTGCTGCTGACCGCCCTCCACTCCAACTTTCTTCCAAGGTTCTTTCTTCTGCAGATATTGATTACCCTTTCTGCTCAAATCAATAATTTCAAACAGCGCTTCTCTGAAACGATACTCTTCGATTGATTGAGTTATCTTATCCTTTGCAGACCGGATATCATCCATCAATGCTTTGTCGTCTTCGTCAATAATGGCATTGTGAAAGACGGGCACCTTACCGCCACACAACTTATGCATCAACACCAAAGAGCGGTTGACGAAATTTCCAAAAATAGCTACCAGCTCATTATTATTCCTGTCCTGAAAATCTTTCCACGTGAAATCATTATCCTTCGTCTCCGGAGCGTTGGCACAAAGAACATACCGCAATGTATCTTCGCAACCCGGAAAATCAGCTACAAATTCATTCACCCATACCGCCCAATTACGGGAAGTAGAAACTTTCTCTCCTTCTATATTTAGAAACTCATTTGCCGGCACATTATCAGGCAGTACGAAATCTCCATGAGCCTTAAGCATGGAGGGGAAAATAATACAGTGAAAAACAATATTATCCTTACCGATAAAATGAACCAGTTTGGTGTCTTCTTTGCACCAGTAGTCCGCCCACTGATTCGTCAGCTCCTTGGTAGCGCTTATGTATCCGATAGGCGCATCAAACCACACGTACAACACCTTGCCTTCTGCATCCGGCAAAGGAACTTTAATCCCCCAATTGCTGTCGCGTGTCATCGCGCGGCTCTGTAATCCATTATCTATCCAACTCTTGCACTGTCCATAAACATTATGCTTCCATTCTTTGTGCCCTTCCAACAACCACTCCTTCAACCAGGGTTCATAGTTTTGAAGAGGAAAATACCAATGCTTCGTCAGTTTTTTAACCGGAACTGCATCGCTTAATGTACTTCGTGGATTTATAAGCTGTTCCGGACTTAAAGAGGAACCGCACTTTTCACACTGATCCCCATAGGCATTCGGGTTTCCGCAAACCGGGCAGGTGCCGGTAATATACCTGTCGGCCAAGAATACCTTCGCTTTTTCATCATAATACTGCTCGGTTTCCTTCTCCTCAAACAAGCCTTTATCATATAAGGTCTTAAAAAAATCAGATGCGGTTTTATGATGAACCGGATTGGAAGTCCTGGAATAAATATCGAAGGAAATCCCCATCTTTTCAAAGCTATCCTTATTGAGCGCATGATATTTATCTACTATTACCTGCGGGCTTACGCCTTCCTTCAGCGCTCTTATGGTAATTGGTACACCGTGTTCATCGCTACCGCCCACAAACTTCACATCTCTCAGCTGAGCCCTTTGATAGCGGGCATATATGTCTGCCGGCAAATAACACCCGGCCAAATGTCCGATATGAATAGGGCCATTGGCGTAGGGTAAAGCGGCTGTAATCATTATTCTCTTATAATCTTTCATATTTTCCTAAAAAAGAGTGTAAAAGTAATCCAATCTCACGAAATCATTTTCAAATGTCCATCCCGGACGCCTTCATAAAACTATTTTTCACTTATTTTGAAAAATGAACCGGAAACACTTTTTAACCTCCGTTTTTGCTGCAGGAGTCGGTATAAGCACTCCCGGCGGCAGCAGGTCTTTCACCAAAACTGCCTCACGTGTACCTCCTTACCTTAAGAAAGGTGACCTGTTGGGAATCACTTCTCCCGCCGGCTATATTACCCCGGAGGAGCTTCAGCCTGCCATTAAACAAATAGAAAGCTGGGGCCTGAAAATAAAGATAGGCAACACAATAGGAAAGAGAGATTTCAGTTTTGGAGGAACAGATGATGAGAGAACGGCAGATTTCCAGCAAATGCTGGACAACCCCGATATCAAAGCCATCCTGTGTGCCCGCGGAGGTTATGGGTCGGTCAGAATTATTGACAAACTCAACTTTTCAAAGTTTTTACAAAAACCAAAATGGGTGATTGGATTCAGTGACGTCACCGTAATGCATTGCCATATCAATAGTAACTATAGCACTGCTACCATTCACTCAAAAATGTGTAATAGCTTTCCGGAAAATCCCGAGATGGCTAAACCGGTACAAATAGAAACCATTTTATCTATCAAAGACGCTATAATGGGCGTGAGAATGAAATATCAGGCTCCGCCTCACGAACAAAACAAAAACGGAATCGCGGAGGGTGAACTCATTGGCGGCAACTTAAAAACTATTGAAAACCTGGCAGGGACTAAATCGGAAATCAATACAAGTGGTAAAATCCTTTTTGTGGAGGATACGGGTGAATACCTGTACAATATTGACAGAATGTTGTGGAACCTCCAGCGTTCCGGAAAATTGTCTCCCTTAAAAGCCCTTATAATCGGCGGATTTCGAATTAAACCCGATGACCCCGGGGAGGATTTTGGAAGAACACTGTATGATATCGTCCGGGAAAAGGTAAAACAGTATAAGTACCCGGTTTGCTTCGATTTTCCGGTTGGCCACCAAATAGACAATTACGCGCTCAAGTGCGGCGTACGCCATCGGCTCACGGTTACCGACAATGATGTAGAACTGTTAGAGTTGGCGATATAGATATTCTTTTAAAGTATGCGTACTTTTAATTAAACATCCAGGAATCAATGATAAAAATACCCCCCTATCTTAGTAAAGGTCAAACCATCGGGATCACCTGTCCGGCGGGATATATGGAGGCTCAGAAAGTACAAACTTGTTTAATGGTACTGGAAAAATGGGGTTTTAAAGTGAAAGTAGGTAACACCATCGGCAGTTCATCCACCAACTACTTCTCCGGAACCGATGAAGATCGACTTGCAGAATTCCAGCAAATGCTGGATGATGACTCCATACATGCTATTTTGTGCGGACGGGGAGGCTATGGCGTAGGCCGAATTATTGAGCAAATTGATTTTAAGAAATTCAGAAAGCATCCTAAATGGATCATTGGATTCAGCGACATTACCGTTTTACATACCCATATTCATAGCCGGTATAATATCTCAACTTTGCACGCGCCCATGGCCGCTGCGTTTAATGACGGGGGCTACCGGACCGTTTACGTTCAATCTTTAAAACAGGCACTCCTCGGCAAAAGATCCGCCTATTCCTGCAGAGCGCAAAGTCTTAACAGAAGAGGAAAATGTAGCGGGCAGTTGATTGGGGGTAATTTGTCTCTGTTGGCTCATGTTACCGGTACATCTTCCGACATAAAAACCACGGGGAAGATCCTATTCATCGAAGAGATTGGTGAGTATCTCTACGGAGCAGACAGGATGCTATACCAGCTAAAACGCAGTGGAAAGCTGGATAGGCTGGCCGGCTTGATAATCGGCAAATTCACAGACATGAAAGATACGGAAAGACCTTTTGGAAAGTCCATATATCGAATTATCGCCGATTTGGTGGATGAGTATAAATATCCGGTCTGCTATGGCTTTCCCGTAGGACACGGTAAAGAAAATTATGCGCTCAAAACCGGAGTTACCTATTCCTTAAATATAGAAAAAAAGAAAGTAAGGCTGATAGAATCACTATAAAAAATCTTCCATGCAATTCGCAACTATTCTTTTATTCCCATTTTGCCGTAAACTGCAAAACTGGCGCTAAGCGAAAAGAGTGCAACATTCCATCCTCCGGGAAGCTACTGATCATTTTTTGATATACTCTGATAGCAGATGCTCATCAAAAACCACCTGGCGTTTTAAAAAACCAAAATTCCCTGGGACCTTTTTGAAAATCAAGCCACTTTTCAATGGGCGTTCTAATCCCAAAAATACTGCAGGGTGGCATATTGTCTATGGTTACGTTTCCGACCATTTCATTGGCAAGCTGGGTAAGGGCGGGGTTATGAGAGCACACTGCTATATTATCAATTTGATCACTGACTGCTTCTACAGCCTTCAGTATTGAGTCGGGTCCGGGCAGGTACAAAGTCATATCCTTTCTCATTAGATGAGAAGGCAAACCAAGATGACCAAGTAATAACTCCACTGTTTTACAGGCTCTTTTCGCAGGACTTGAAATATATAATCCGGGAACCGCTTCTCTTTGTAGCAAGTATTCGGCCATTTCCAATACCTCACGCCTTCCTTTTTCATTCAGCGGGCGTTCGAAATCACCATAACCGAAAGCATCCGGGCTGCTACTTGCATGTCGGATAAACAACACAGTTTTCATAATCTCAAAAAGATTTAAAAAACGCGTTAAATGTGTTTTTCAACTGATCGGTAGGATTTTGAATTCACCGCTTCATGAGGATAGCTGTAGTAGATTGTCCATTCAAGTGGCATACTGGATATAAAAACGGGTAATCAAAAGATTCGAAGAATTATATCAAAAATCAAGCCAATAATACACCTAATATCCCCTTACATTCTTTCCTTCCATGAAGTTTATAAAAGCCTTATTCACCACCCGGTTTCCACCCGATGTAGGGTAATTACCCGTAAAATACCAGTCGCCTGTGTTGGTAGGACAAGACTCATGAAGATCTTCAATGGTCTGGAAGATGATTTCTACCGGTACTTTCACATCGGCGGGAGTAACAAGTTGTGCAATCTTGCGGGATATGTCCTCAGCGGTAAACGGCTTATATACGCCCCGGACGACATTCTCCAAATGCAACTGGTTATTTCGTTCCATTTCCTTACACTTCTTGTATAAGTCTTCCAATACATGCGCCTTGTTCTGTTCTCGCAACAAAGTAACCGCTGCATGGAATGCTATAAATTCGTTCATCCGGCTCATATCAATTCCATAGCAATCAGGATACCGGATTTGAGGAGCCGAGGATACAATAATCATCCTTTTGGGTTCTAACCGGGAAACCATTTTAATAATACTCTCCCTCAACGTGGTTCCTCTTACGATTGAATCATCAATCACCACAATGGTATCTTCTCCTTTCCGAATGGAACCATAAGTAATATCATATACATGCTGTACCATTTCCTTACGGCTGACATCCTCGGTGATGAAAGTCCGCATTTTCACATCCTTGTTGGCAATCTTCTCGACCCGGATTCTCCGGTTAATCATTTCCGCTAACTTATCTTCTTCATATTCCTTTCCCCAGGACAGGATTCTCTGCACCTTAATCTTATTGAGGTAATCCTCCATACCCTTTAATAAACCATAAAAAGCTATTTCTGCCGTATTGGGGATAAATGAAAATACCGTATTCTTAAGATCGTAATCAATCGCTTTCAATACATGGTTGCTCAAATGATTCCCAAGCGCTATCCTTTCCCGATAAATCTTTTTGTCATTGCCCCGGGAAAAATAGATCCTCTCAAAACTACACGCTCTTCTTTCTTTAGCTTCTATAATCTGCTCAACCTGGTAATTACCATCCGCTTTCACTATCAGCGCCTGGCCCGGCATCAACTCTTTTACGTCGTTCTCTCCCACATTAAAAGTAGTGCGTATAGCTGCCCGCTCGGAAGCAGCCACTATCACGTCATCCGTAATATAATAGTAAGAAGGGCGAATCCCATGCGGATCACGCAGCACAAAACTGTCTCCATTTCCGATTAATCCTCCAACATGGTAACCCCCGTCAAAAAGACGAGCCGACTTCCTCAGTACATTCGCAATATCAGGTTGCTCAGGATGCAGCTCATCCTCTTTTATTAAGAAATGATGGACTACTTCCATCATAGCCGCCAAATCGCTTTGTTTTTGAAAAATCCCCGGTTCAATATTCACTAAAGCAAATAATTCATCGGCGTTGACAAGATTGAAATTCCCCGCCATAGCCAGATTTCTTGCCGGTATCGTGTCTCGTTTAATGAATGGATGACAAAAGTCAACGTTATTTTTTCCATGGGTGCCATATCGCAAATGACCAAGCAACAGTTCTCCCATAAACCGAACATGACCCTTCATCAGCCCGGGAAACTTCTTCAAATCCGGCTGATACTTTTCCAGGTCCGCAATCTCTCCGGATATCTGGGCAAACAGATCGGCTATCGCCATGGTTTCGATACTTCTAATCCGGTGCAGAAATGGATACCCCGGTTCTGTATTTAGCTTCACCGTTGCAATACCGGCGCCATCCTGGCCCCGGTTATGCTGCTTTTCCATCAGTAAATACAGCTTATTGAGTCCGTACATCACGGTACCATATACCTGCAAATAATAAGAGAATGGTTTTCTTAATCGAATGAAAGCCAGACCGCATTCATGTTTAAGAGGATCGCTCATGAAAAGATTTAAAAAGAAGCCGCAAAGTTACATTGTATAGACATAGAAAAAACACACGAAAAAAAATGCCCGCAAAAAAATGCAGGCATTCAATATTTCACAGCACAAAATATATTATGCCCCTCTTTTAGATTTAAGCTGGTCTAACACTCTCTTTTGGTTATCAAGGTCTTGTAACTGCTCAGCCTGTTTTTGCTTATTTTTCTCCAGATCGCTTTGCAGGTCTTTTATCTTTCTTTCTAATGTAGACTGTTCTTTCACCAGGTCGTCATATTTTTTTTGTGATTTTTCCGTGGTCTTTTCCTGTTCCTTTATATCCCTTTCCAGTTTTTCCACTTCTGAATTGACGGCAATTTGACTCTGGAAACCGTCAGAAGAAAGCATTTCAGCCGATAGTTCCACTGGTGTTGCGTGTTCATTGGGTTTACTTGCAAAAAAATACACCACGCTGGTTTCTTTTTCTTTCCGGCTTTTCTTTTCAACCTTCATGTATAGATCGCAGGGTTCCTCGCTGAAATCAGGATTGTTGATGCCTTTGAAAACCAACCAGCCCTTACTATCATTCGACTTAAATCCCTGAGTTAGCATTCTGTTTCGGATAGCTTGTTCCACCACACTCGGCGACTCGTTGATTTCCATAGATTTAACGGTCCTCTTCGTTCTATTGAAGTCCACTACCGCCTCAGTTACCTGGGCTGACGCAAAGAAAAACGAACCGGCTAACACAAAAAGGATAATAAAAAATTTTTTCATATTTGCTACACATTTAATAATTAAGACTATAATAACCAGCTATATGGTTGCAACTCTTTGGAATTTTGAACCGGGAAAGATATACTTTTTTTTGAAATAAGGATTTATTGAATAATCAAAGCTTTGACAGTCAATACTAAACTGATTAAAATGTAGTTATTTAACCGAATTTGTTATGAAATCGCTAATCCGCTTATCTTTACAAGTCCAGGCTCATTATATCCTCTGAATAAATGAATTCTCATTGGCTGGTATTAAACAATTAGCAGGTCAGACACTTTGGTACGGCGTCAGCAGCATTATTTCAAGACTCCTGACTTATTTTCTGACTCCTTACTTAACGCTGAAATTAAGCGGCGCCAATTATGGAGATATGACGCTGGTGTATGCGGCTATCCCCTTCCTCAATATCGTGTATACTTACGGACTGGAAACAGGCTTTTTCAGGTTCATTCAAAAAGAAGAACATCAAAAGGATCTTTATAACACAGCAAGCGTTTCTCTAATCACCACCACCATATTTTTTTCAGCAATACTTCTTCTCTTCACCAAGCCCCTTGCTCAACTAATCAGTGTTGCCGACCATCCGGAATATGTTACTATGATCATTCTGATCGTGGCATTTGACAGTTTGGGAACGATCCCGTTCGCCAAATTAAGGCAGGACGGGCGACCCATAAAATATGCCATCATCCGAATTACCGGCGTATTAATCAATATTGGTTTATTGTTTTTTTTTCTCTCCATAGTGCCGAATCTGGCAGCAAAAGACCCCAACAGCATTTTTGTACTGCTCAATAACAAAAATCTGGGAATTCTCCTGGTCTTGCTGCCCAATTTGGTACAATCATTCTTTACCCTAATCCTGCTTTGGAAAGAGTTGAAAATAATTCGCTGGCAGTTTAATTGGCCACAATGGAAGGAACTGATGGTTTACTCCCTGCCGATGCTCATCGTTGGATTTGGCGGAATGATTAATGAAACGCTCGACCGACTGATGCTGGGCTGGTGGAGTCCCCCCTCAGGAAATCTTAAAG
>JACFNM010000044.1 GCA_019454915.1 Chitinophagaceae bacterium | reverse complement strand
CATAATTAGTCTTTAACTGATATTGATTAAAAATGGGTTGTGTAAGTGATCCAAGAAGTCCTGAAGCTATTGAGCTGCCATTGAATAACAACGGCAGTTTAAAAGAATTGAACCCGAGATGAGGTGTAAGGATGATGGACGGGAAAAAGGCCTTTCTGGCTGCAATCACATTAGCTTTGGAGGCAGATAACTCCATTTCCGCCTGCCTTATATCCGGTCTCCTGGTTAACAAATCAGCTGGTACACCTGAGGTGATAGAACCAGACATAATCTGCAATCGTAGCGGCAGTCCTCTCGGGACAGGAGTTTGCGCGAAACGTCCCAAAAGGACATTCATCTCATTTTCCATTTCGATAATGTTCAGCCTTGTTTGCTGTTCAAGAACCTGTGTATGCTTTAACTGAGCGTTGAATTGTTGTACTGCGAGAGCGGTAGCCCGGCCGCCTTGCATTTGCGCTTCAACAATCTCGACAGCCTTCTCCTGCAGATCAATGTTCCTCCGAATGATTTCCAAACGATTATCCAAGGCTAACAATTCATAGTATAAAGAAGCAACTTGGGCTACCAACTGTGTGGTTAGCCATTGCTTTCCACTTTCAGAAGCCAGTAAAGAATGTCGCGCTGACTCTTTTTTTGCCCTAAGTTTTCCCCAAAAATCAATTTCCCATGAACTTTTCAATCCCAGAAAATATTCTGGCACAGGCTCTCCAATTTTTTGATCTTCCGAGATATTCTGCGAAAGGTTAGTATCAAAGTTTCCCACGCCTGTCATAGTGTATTTTCCATATTGGTCTACCGATCCGGAAACATGTCCGTTAAGAGAGGGAAGTCTTAATCCTTTTTGCATCAGCAGATTGGCACGGGAAATCAATATTTTTTCGGTAGCATTTTTTAGAACTAAATTATTTTTGATTGCAGTATCAATAAGACTAAGCAATATCGTATCCCTGAAAAACTGTCCACGATTAAAATCGCCCAGGCTATAAGAATCCATAGTTCCGTAATAGCTATCCGGCATTTTTAACTCCGGATATTGCTTAACATACTTTTGAGATATGCATCCCTGCAGAATAGTCACTGTAATAATAATCGTATAAACATTATAGGTAGGAGATAGCTTTTTCATAAATAAGTTGATGATATTCATTTTTTTATATGATAGAATCCCGATCATCGAAATGCTCAGGAAGTCAATGCCGTTTCTAGTCCGCATTTGCAGATACCTTTATTTTCATCGACTGTACTTTCAGTTTCATTTTCTTTTTTAACCCAAGCCTTTCTTCAATTCCTGCAAAAACCACATACAATCCAGGGATTACAATAATACCTAAGACTGTACCGGTTAGCATACCACCTGCAGCAGCAGTTCCTATCGAACGATTTCCGAGTGCTCCCGCTCCGGTTGCAATACACAGCGGTATTAAACCTGCAATAAATGCAAACGAAGTCATTAAGATTGGCCTTAGCCGGGAAGCTGCACCAGCAACAGCAGCATCCAATATACTCGAACCAAATTTCTTTCGCTGTATGGCAAATTCAACTATTAGAATTGCATTTTTTCCCAGTAATCCAATTAGCATAACCAAAGCCACCTGAGCATAAATATTATTTTCCAGACCAGCCAGTTTCAATGAAAGAAAAGAACCAAAAATACCTGCTGGCAGGGAAAGGATTACCGGTAATGGCAGCAGAAAACTTTCATACTGGGCAGCAAGTATCAGATACACAAACACCAGACAAATAATAAATATAAATACTGCTTGATTTCCTGAAAGTATTTGTTCTCTGGTCATACCCGACCACTCATAGTCAAATCCTCTTGGTAAAATTTCCTTCGCTGAAGCCTCAATAGTCTTAATCGCATCACCGCTGCTGAAACCCGCAGCCGCATCACCAGTAATTAGTGCCGAAGTATACATATTATATCGGGTAAGTTGCTCCGGGCCATAGACTCTTTCCAATCTGATGAACGTAGAAAACGGAACCATCTCTCCATCTTTATTTTTTAGGTGAAGTTGAAGAATATCTTCCGGACTTGAACGATATTGAGGATAGGCCTGGACCATTACCTTATACATCTGTCCAAATCGAATGAAGTTGGTGGCGTAGTAACTCCCCAAGAGCGTTTGTAATGTATTCATCGCATTTTCGATGGTTATCCCTTTTTTAGCTGCCATGTCCTGGTCTACATGAATCATGTATTGAGGGAAATTGGGATTGAATCCGGTGAAAACGTTTTTTACCACCCCCGTTTTCGATGAAGCATTGATGATTTCATCGGCTAACTTTTTGGTTTGCTCCAAATTACCGCTACCGGTTTTGTCTAACAAGCGAAACTCAAAGCCACTTGCATTACCAAAACCCGGAACCGTAGGAGGTGGCAGAAATTCTATCTTTGCATCTGAAATATGCTGAGTCTTTTCCTGGAGTATTGTGATAAGATCATTAACTGATTCCTTTCTTTCTTCCCAGCTCCTTAAGTTAATCATTGCCATACCATAAGAAGCGCCAGATACTTCGGTAACAAGACTATAACCTGCCAGTGTTGAAATATTTTCAACTGCATCCAATTCCTGGGCAACCTGTTGAATTTCATCCAATACTATACCAGTACGCTCCACAGTAGAACCAACGGGAGTGGTAACGTTCACATAAATCATACCCTGATCTTCGGTAGGAATAAAACCGGAAGGCAATATCACACTGGTACCCCAAGTTGCAATAAAAAACACTGCAAGCATCGCTAATGTTATTATTTTCCTTCCCGCCAAAACCCTCACGAGTCCCTGATATTTATGCTGAGTCTTATCGTAAGCCGTGTTAAATGAAGTGAAGAAACGACCCAGGAGTCCCCTCTTTCTTTCTCTTTCAGGATGCTTCAACATGAGTGCGCACAGAGCAGGTGTGAGAGTTAATGCATTAATACCGGATATCACAATCGAAATAGCCAACGTTAGAGAAAACTGGCGGTAAAACACACCTACCGGGCCTGATAGAAAAGCAACGGGAACAAACACGGCAGACATGACCAGGGTGATTGCCAGAATAGCTCCGGTAATCTCCTTCATGGCAGCAATCGTTGCATCCATAGCGCCCATGTGTTCTTCTGTCATCTTCACATGAACGGCCTCAACTACTACTATTGCGTTATCCACTACTATCCCAATGGCAAGCACGAGGGCAAAAAGGGTTAGCAGGTTAATGGAAAATCCCAACGCCAGCATAAAAGCAAGTGTCCCTACAAGTGCCACGGGTACTGCCAGAGCAGGGATCAATGTGGAACGGAAATCCTGTAAGAACAGAAATACAACAATAAAAACCAAAATAAACGCCTCCAGTAAAGTAACCAGCACTTCACTAATAGATGCATCAAGAAAGCGAGATACATCATAAGCGAAGTTATAATCCATACCACTTACAAATGATGATTCTTTTATCTGCACCATTTGCTCTTTTATATCTTTGATTACTTCCCTTGCATTAGAACCTGGTCTTTGTTTTATCATTATTGATGCAGAAGGCTTTCCATCCGTCTTGGAGATCATGCTGTACATAAGAGAGCCAAATTCAACACCGGCAATGTCTTTTAACCTTAGAACAGACCCATTCTCATCGGCACGCAACACAATATTTTTGTATTCCTCTGGTTTTGTAAACTTTCCCGTATAACGTAAAATGTATTCCAGTGCATTAGATTGCTTTCCTGAACCTTCACCGGTTTTTCCCGGAGCCGCCTCTACATTCTGACGTCTCAATGCTTCTATTACCTCATCCGTAGAAATATTATAGGCTAACATACGGTCTGGTTTTAGCCAAATTCGCATGGCGTAATCCTTGGCACCCATAATTTCAACAAAACCAACCCCTTCGATCCGCTTTAATTCTTTCAAGATATTTATATCGGTAAAATTGAAAATGAACTCCTCATCCATTGTTGTGTCTTCACTCACAATGTTGAGATACAGCAACATACTGTTCACTTCCTTTTCTGTGACCACCCCCGCTTTAATCACCTCTTCCGGAAGCTCATCCAAAACCGTAGTCACGCGATTCTGGACGTTTACCGCGGCCACATCGGGATCAGTACCCACTTTGAAAGAAATGGTAATAAGAGTAATCCCATTATTACTGGTTACGGTATTCATATATGTCATACCAGGTACTCCGTTTATCGCTCGTTCAAGAGGTGTGGCCACAGCATCAACACATACCTGAGCGTTAGCACCCGTATATTTTGCTGTGACCGTTACGGATGGCGGTACGATATCCGGAAACTGCGTAATAGGTAGCGTAAAAAGGGCCAATACTCCCAGCAAGGTTATAATTAAGGAAATTACCAGGGATAAAATGGGCCTTCTGATAAAAGTCTCTACCATAAAATGAAGTTGTTGAGGTACTTAGTTTACGTGCTATTTTACCTGGATCAATATACACCAGGAAAAGAACTCATTAATTCACTATTGATGGATATATAGATCCAATCAATGTCTTACTCGTATGTCAGACAGAACATCCTGCCTGCATGTTAAATAGTTTAAGACGTTGCCTATAAGGACTGTGCGCAAGCCTGAATAGTCATAGTTGACTGAGCTGTACTTGAATAGGAATTATTTCTGACCCATCCTGCACATTTTGTACTCCTTCGTAAAGAATTTTCTCCCCTTCTTCAATCCCTTCGCTTATAATGTACGATTGCGCAATTCTAGACTGTGGTACGACGGGCTTCATTGATACTGTGTTGTCGGGATTTACAGCGAATACGTAACTTCTATCCTGAATTTCAAATACTGATTTTTGAGGTATAATCAAGACATCGTTGGCCTCTGTAAATAGCCTTACCTTACCGGATGCACCATGTTTTAATAGTTTTGAAGGGTTAGGAAACCGCGCTCTGAACGCAATAGAACCTGTGCTTTCATCAAACTCTCCCTCTACTGTTTCAATCTTTCCATCAAAAGGATACTTTGTACCATCAGCTAGCAGCAGACTAACCGTATTGCTCCTGTTTTTAGAAGATGTTTTCCGATAGATTAAATATTCACTCTCCGAAACATTAAAATAGGCATATATCTCATGATTGTCTGAAATAGTTGTGAGCAAACTCCCGGCATCCAGCATACTACCGGTTTTATAAGGAATGCGATTAATTAGCCCATCAAATGGCGAGCGGATAAAAGTATAAGATAGCTGGGTTTCCGCGCTCATCTGAATGGCGATTGCTTCCTCAACTTTGGCTTTCGCAGCCAGGTATTTTGCTTCTGCCATATCTTCCTCGGTGGATGAAACTACTCTTTTAGCTAGCAGACCTTTTATACGTGTCAATTCTACCTCGGCAGTTCTTGCTTCAGCTTCCGCCTTGGTAACATTTGCCTTAGCTTTTGAAAGAGCAATTAGGAATTCCTTATCCTCTAACTGAAACAGTGCCTGACCTTTTTTGACAACATCTCCCTCATCAACAAATATCTTATTCAGGTATCCCTGTACTCTGGTACGGATTTCCACATTTTTTACCGCTTCAATACTGGCTACATAATCCTGGAATAAAGCAGTATCCCTAATAGTAACTTCAAATACGGGTAACTGAGGCATACTCTTTTTCTCCTGAATACTTCCTTTAACAGAACATCCTGTTATATATAATGCCGAAGCTATAATCCAAAACTTTTTCATTTTTGGGGTTGATTTGATAATAGTTTATTTAATCCCGACTAAAGAAGGAATTAACAAAAAAGTGAAACAAAAGTGTAATGAAAATGAAAGAAGTTCGTGAGTCAGAAAGGAGTAAGTCGGAAAATATAACCATGATGTTGAAGAAGAGGAAGAACGTGCGCATAAAAGTTCTTTGAAAGGCCTTCAGACGCAATATTCACGGGAGTAATTTCCGGTGTATTCACGGGTAAAATGAAACTCTGAAAGAAGTAATCATTTGACCGATTTTTACCGTTAAAAAAATGAGTGTTCAAGTCCGGCTGTTCATGATCCGGAAACTTATCTTTTAAACCAGCGATATTTTCCAGAACAAGTTCAAGTAATGTAGATGGGTCTTTACAATTCGGATAGTTTGATGAGGTTAGCTCGCTCTTGATAACCGTTTGCATTGTCTCCCCCTGATAGCTATCTAAATGACTTACGGGTAGGAAAGTAATGATATTTAAAAAGCTGAAAAGCAGGAGATAGGTATCTTTCCTTCTATGCTTAATCAGAGTCTTGATCATTACAGTACCTGTCGTTGAAACTTTGGAGTGTAGGCAACACTACACCTATACAAATTGATAAAATTATTCCGTCGCTAATTATAATTGTTGCGAAAATAGACATCTGTCTCTTAAAAATAATTACGAAAAGCGTTAAAATATTGAAAAATATATGATAATATTTAGTAACAACGGCGAATCAAAATATAGTAGACCTTAGATAAAATACATAAATCCTAACCGGACAGATACAACGAGCAGGTTTGGGAACGGGAAGATTAAATTCTCCATCAGCCACAATACCGCATAAAACCAGATTTTGCCGTTGATTGCAGGATAACCTGGGAATGCATCTATGTTCGTATAAAATATTCCTGCACAGTTTTTTATGACAGAACTACCCGAATGCCATACAATAGTCAAGGGAACTACAATAAAATCCCACATAAGTAGCCAAACTTAAAGAATTATACCGCCCATTAGAACAACAGAATATAGCTATCTAGCGGACGACATAATAAAAAATTTTAGTCTTTTCAGAATTCTCCTTCCTGTATCTGGTACCCACAACAATGAGTAAAAAGGCTACAGGGAGAATCGAAAACTATGTCAATCAGTACAAGTAGCAGGTGTCAAATTCTAAGCCTGCGTGCGCCGTAATTCCTGCAGGCAATACCCCCAACACAAATTATGGCAGCACAAACAACTTCTATTCATAAATTCATTAAAAAATTAGCTTTCGGCCGAGGGTATGGTGGAGTTTCCATTCTCCTGTTCGCTTAATTTTCACCGAATGCGGAGAAAAATCAGGCCGTTTGGCTACAAAATCTCAAAATATCCTGCGTTGCGGATTTTTCGCTTTTTCGATTTTTAGCAGGGCCACGTCATTGGCCAGCCGACTCAATCCCAAGCTATCCATGCCATTGTACCATCCCCGCACTACCCGGTCTCTGTCCAAGAGAAAAAAGTATTCGGTATGAATAAAGTTAGTATCTATCTTGGTGTCGGCGACATTTGCTTTAAATTCTCTTTTTGCAATATCGTAAATCTCATCCTTGTCTCCGGTAAGCAACCACCAGTTATCATGGTTAACACCGTATTTGTCGGCGTATTTCTTTAGTGCCTGCGCCGAATCCCTCTTTGGATCCACACTAAATGAAAGAAACTGCACGATGGTATCCGTATGGGTATTACTAAAAGCATCCTGCAGTCGTTTCATATTTCGCGTAAGAGTAGGACACACGATTGGGCAGGAAGTAAAGAAGAAGTCGGCTACAATAATTTTCCCGTCGAGCTCATCAAGCGACACCTTTTTTCCCAACTGATTGGTAAGTGTAAAATTTCGCACCTTATGCCAAACAGTATCCGGAGTGGTTTTACCGTAGGAGGTAATACTCTGTACGGTGTCGAAAAAGTAGCGCTTTGGTAAGACTATTGCTTCCGATCCAAAATGCCTCAGTAAAATATAAAAAGAGAAAGGAATAAGTACAGCGATTACGAGGGCCAGTAACGACTTCTTGCTCATCATAATGAGCAAAGATACGCCAACTATTGTTTCAGAATCCTTTTCGTCTCGTTAATAAAGGCGCCCCGTATATTTAAAATATACTCCCCCCTCGGTACACTATACATATCTAATATCTGTTGCATATATACAGAAAGCTTCTTGATCTGATAAGTTCTGATGAGCTTCCCGCTTAAATCATACAGAACACAAACAATATCTCCTAATCCCTCGCCATTTATAATTAAGGAAGCATTATTAAAAACGGGGTTTGGCATCACCATAACCTCCACTCCCGATTTCAGGGCAAACTGAATTTTTTGCACTTCAGAAACAAGACGTTCTCCTGTTCGGTCTTTGCGCAACAACCGGTAAAATACACTGTCATTCATCGCAAAATAATCGGTATAATAGTAAACCGACCTGTCCGATTGTGGCAACACCAGCTCCTGATATATTGCATGATAGGTAAGTCCGTCAGGAGATCGTTCCAGTAATAAATAAATACTGTCTAGTGAATCATTGGCGAACTCCCACTTCAACTGAACGGAATGCTTGCCCGGCAAGCCGGAATTTACAGCAATAAGATGAGCAGGCGGTAGAAAATCCTGTGCCGCAGCGGAATACTCTGATAATAAAATCGTCGCCACTGTCAACAGCAGGAGCTCAATATGGACCGGCAGGCAACGCATAAAACGTTATGGGGATTTAATACTTCAGGGCTTTCAAATTTGTTTCTCTCCGGGATTCACACGCAGTGTATGAACAGGAGTAACAAAAAAACGCGAATAGTGTACCCGCGGCATAAAAAAACTGATAAAGTTTTATTAAAGCTGAGTTTTACTTTGAAGTCCGTGAACTTACGCAGAGAAGATTTATGCCTCTCAATTATCCACGGGCGCTGAAATAACGCCGAGGAATCTGCCCATCCAATAAGGCAACAGGAAGGTATCTCCTGCCCCCTGTTCGGTTAACCCGTTTCTTTTGGAATCAAGCGTGAACGGATTTCTGTTGTGCTTTAATTCGGGCCGCTCATCAGGAGGTAATATTTCAGCCGTAACCTGGCCCCGGAAGTTGGCCTCCAGGTAATCAATATCTTTCCGGTAGCTGTTGGTTACAGACCACTCGATCATATCGAGCGGCATTTCTTTCAAAAACCAGATACTTTCTTCAAGGTCAAAGTCCCGGGCTCCTGTTAAAGCATAACAAAAATTCCACAAGGCATCCTTTTCTGGTCTCTCCATTTCAAAATGATCCCGGATAGCATCAAGATACTTCACTTTAAGAGAATCATTCAGCGCATAAGGATATAGACCCCAATATGCCAGGAAATACATTTCATCATCAGAATGATTCCATTCCTCTGATAACGTTTTACTCCACTCGTCTGCCTCTTGAGGAGCCCTGCCGATAGAAACTATAGGCCGCATCAGGTTTTCCAGATATCCTTCTTTATACAACAACTCATCTGCCATCTGCTTATACTTCTCCTTTTGGGTAAAATGCCACGCCGTCTGTAGAAATGCAATGATATTGGAAGAATATAACTTCCTGTCACCTACCATCGGAGGAAACCGGTTAACGTATTCTGGATGCCAGATTCCCCATAGGGTTGCCTGCCTGTTATCATCTACCAATCTGAGTGAATGATCCACAATATGACTCATCAAACCATCCATGAGTTTGACGGCTCTTTCCTTCACTTTGTCATCATCCATATATTGCGCCATCAGGGTCAGGGCAAACATCTGCCCCACTGTTTGATCACTGCTGGGTGCAGCCTTCCAGTCCCATTCCGGATCATCGGCATGCCGCCAGCTAACACTGTTTTGATAACCCGGATACCAGTAGTGTTCGAGATAAGGGCGATATTCATTTTTAAAAGACATGTAGCCACGCCGCTCATAAGAACGGGCAAAAAAACCTGGAACGGTATGAATGGTGTACAATCTTTCCATGGCTTCAAACGCTTCCAGACAATTTTGCTTAGCCTCCGGATCGTGCGTAACCAGGTATCTGAATAACTGACTGCCGAGGTACATGGCCGTCCATAAATTATCACTATCCCTCGGAAGAAGTGTGGCTGTACTTGGATCTCCGTTTCTAAGATTAGCTATATCACAATATAATCCATAACGGATATGTCTCTGTCTTACCTGTTTGTCATAAAATGCAGCCTTGGCAGCCAAAGTCATCGGACGGAATTCGATCCTTCCCAAACCCGCACCCGTCAGTACCAGCACACTGCCTCCTTCACCTTCCGAAATATGTTTCACATCATCGGAAAGTAACCAGCGCTTTGATGCATAGTAATTAAATTTACCGTCTTCCCGAAGCATAAATGCTCCACGCGTTGAACCAAACCATAACTTCCCCGCTATCTCCCTTACGACCGTTATCTCCGTCCACGGCAGCTTCGTATTAACAACTCCTCTTTGCTCACCCGTGGAGGCATCAATGACGAAATAACCATTACCCGTACCCACTACTAGCTCTTTACCCTCCTTAGAAAGTGTAAAACAGGTTGCCCCTTCTGCCTTCCCCAATACCGTAAGTTGTTTATCGCCAGGAGAAAAAGTTTGTACTTCCGATGCAGTCAGGATATAGAAGGTGTTCTTTTCTTCTCCATACTGTATATCTAATACCTCACCGCTAATCTTACCTTCCCAGTCCACCTGGTTATCTTTCAGGTATTGCAGCGAACGCCCGTCTGAAATCAGGAATGAAAAATCTTTGCCTCCTGCAAAAATCTTCGCTCCCGGTAAGCCATGACGACTATACAGTTCTCCTGCCCAGGCATTGCTCAGCACAGCTTTGTCATCGAGGTAAACCAACTGGTGCTGATAAATACCCAGTGAACTGATTTTTTTATCCGTCATCGGGCGGTAAGTGTCATCAGATACTAAGGTCCCCGGATAGAGCAGTTCGCCCGCATAAGGATGGAGAAGACCTTTGGACGACAAAACCTGGATCACCCCATTGCGATCGGAAAAAACCTTATATAATGCCGCTTCACTATCCGATACCGCATACTTGATACTATAATCCTGCTGGTAAGCAACATCACGATAAACCGGTTGATCTTTAATCATCTCCTTCTTCCCCTCGCCGCAGGAAATCAGCAAAAAAATAACGAGGCATGATAAAATCCCTAAACGTGTCATCCTGCAATCAATTCGATAACTCTTATGATTAACGCATCTGCGGTTCACTGATAACGCCGAGATAACGTCCCATCCAATAGGGCAATAACCAGATATCTCCCGCACTGTTTTCACTGGTTCCGTTGTTACCGCCGTTGAGCGTAAACCTGTTTGCATTGTGGCGGCTAATCTTCAGCTCATCAGGCGGCAGTACTTCTTTAGTAGTTTGTTCTCTAAAATTAGGTTCAATCAGTTCAATATCCTTTCTATCACTGTTGTGAACGGTCCAGTTGATGAGGTCCATCGGATACTCCTGCAGATACCATACCGCTTCATTCAAATCAAAATTCTTCACCCCCGTTAAAGCGGTAAAAATATTCCAGGCGCCTTCTTTTTCTGGTCTTTCTATTTCCCAATGGTCGAGAATGGCTTCCTTAAATTTTTCCCTGAGCGTATCATTAAATGCATAGCGGTATAACCCCCAATATCCAAGGAAATACATTTCGTCGTCCGAATGGTTCCATCCTTCCGACAACATTTTGCTCCAGTCATCGGCATCGGCTGCCGCCCGGCCAATTTCCTTCATGGGGCGCATCAGGTTCTCCAGGTAACCGTATTCATTCATTAATTCAAATGCTTTATCCTTAAATACCTCTTTTCCGGTAAAATGATAAGCCGTCTGGAGCATGGCAATAATATTTGAAGAATTAATCTTCCTGTCGCCAACATTTTTAGGACGGGCATTTACATAATCGGGATGCCATTTCCCCCAGAGCGTAGGCTTGCCATCCCAATCCACGAGGTAAAGATCATTGTCTATGACGTGCTGCATCAGGGAATCTATCAAACCGATGGCTTTGGTTTTAATGGCTTCGTCATCTACCAATTCGGCCAATACACCAAATACAAAAATATGCCCGATAGCTTCATCACTGCTGGTAGTTGATTTCCAATCCCACTCGGGATTATCCGCGGGTCTCCAACGGTCGGGATCATGCAATTTATATCCCCTCCTTTCATAAGAACGGGCAGGGAAGCCTTTTACAGGGTTCACGGAATATAGGCGTTCCATTGCTTCAAGCGATTCGCGGCAGTTCTGAAGGGCTTCGGGCGACTTAGTCACGGCATAGCGAAATGCTTCCGCTCCGAGATACATGGAAGTCCATAAGCCGTCATTATCCGAATCTTCCATATGGCCGGTTCCGAGGTTTCCATCGGTCATACCGGCGAGGGTGGCGTTAAACCCGTTACGGATATGTCTCTGTCTTACCTGTTTGTCATAAAATGCAGCCTTGGCAGCCAAAGTCATCGGACGGAATTCGATCCTTCCCAAACCCGCACCCGTCAGTACCAGCACACTGCCTCCTTCACCTTCCGAAATATGTTTCACATCATCGGAAAGTAACCAGCGCTTTGATGCATAGTAATTAAATTTACCGTCTTCCCGAAGCATAAATGCTCCACGCGTTGAACCAAACCATAACTTCCCCGCTATCTCCCTTACGACCGTTATCTCCGTCCACGGCAGCTTCGTATTAACAACTCCTCTTTGCTCACCCGTGGAGGCATCAATGACGAAATAACCATTACCCGTACCCACTACTAGCTCTTTACCCTCCTTAGAAAGTGTAAAACAGGTTGCCCCTTCTGCCTTCCCCAATACCGTAAGTTGTTTATCGCCAGGAGAAAAAGTTTGTACTTCCGATGCAGTCAGGATATAGAAGGTGTTCTTTTCTTCTCCATACTGTATATCTAATACCTCACCGCTAATCTTACCTTCCCAGTCCACCTGGTTATCTTTCAGGTATTGCAGCGAACGCCCGTCTGAAATCAGGAATGAAAAATCTTTGCCTCCTGCAAAAATCTTCGCTCCCGGTAAGCCATGACGACTATACAGTTCTCCTGCCCAGGCATTGCTCAGCACAGCTTTGTCATCGAGGTAAACCAACTGGTGCTGATAAATACCCAGTGAACTGATTTTTTTATCCGTCATCGGGCGGTAAGTGTCATCAGATACTAAGGTCCCCGGATAGAGCAGTTCGCCCGCATAAGGATGGAGAAGACCTTTGGACGACAAAACCTGGATCACCCCATTGCGATCGGAAAAAACCTTATATAATGCCGCTTCACTATCCGATACCGCATACTTGATACTATAATCCTGCTGATAAAGAACGTCACTGTAAACGGGCTGATCGGTCGCCTCTTTCTTACTATCACAGGCGAATAAGGCCAATACAATCGCCAGAGAAAAAAATAAATAATGCTTCATGAAAATAATAATACGTATTAATAATGCTTGCTAACCTCCTTTGACACTCCCGGTCATAGCCGTTTTTATGAGGGTTAGGGAAATAGGAGAGAGAAGAAAAATAGCAATTTATACTCATGGTTGCGATTCGTTAAGGGTTTACGGCTATTTTTACAACTGAAAATCTAAAATCCAAACTGAGAAGGCCTTATGCGATATGGAAAGTTTATAATCGTCGTCTTATTAACACTAATCATCGCGTTATTAGCTGTCATTTTTTATTGCGACTCTAAGATTACTAATGCAGCTAAGGACAGGCTATACTCGAACCTGGAAGATCTGCCTTCTAATAAAACCGGTTTACTTCCCGGTACGGCTAAATATATATCCACAGGCGTCCTGAATCCTTATTACACTTATCGTATGGATGCCGCTATACGGTTATTGAAGGCAGGAAAAATTTCCTATATCATCATCAGCGGCGACAATAGCAGTATTTATTATAATGAACCCGCGATGATGAGGGCGGATCTGCTAAAGGCGGGTATTGATTCCTCCAGGATCTTTTCTGACTACGCCGGATTCCGGACTTTTGATTCCGTAGTACGGCTGAAGGCCATCTTTGGACAGGATTCTGTAACGGTGATTTCTCAGCCGTTTCAAAATGAAAGAGCCATTTATATCGCTTCAAGGGAAGGCATTATGGCCATTGGCTTCAATGCAAAAGACGTGGAAAGCCCCGGAAGTTTCAGAATTCAGATGCGGGAGAAACTGGCAAGGGTAAAAGTATTTTTGGATTACCTGTTCGGTACAAAGCCCAAATATTTAGGGGAAAAAATACCTATCCCCTGAATCGTGCAACCCTGCCTATCAGGAAAACTTTCCGGCTAAGCGCGTTCTAAACAACTTATTCAGGTGCGATTGATAACCAACAAAAGAAACCCAATAAATAAGATACCGGCTAATCCACCCAGTCAGCTACAAAAACGTTGGTATCTCTGGTACCACCGTTGTTGCGATTGCTGCTAAAGGCAATCTTCTTTCCATCGGGCGAAAACATAGGAAATGCGTCGAAACCCTTATCGCGACTCACCTTTTGCAGATTACTGCCATCTCCATTGATGGTGTACAGATTAAAGGGAAAACCTCTCTTATATTCATGATTGGAAGCAAAAATAATGCGCTTGCTGTCCGGCATAAAATTGGGCGCCCAGTTAGCCTGACCAAATTCCGTAATCTGGCGGGCATCAGTTCCATCTGCATTGGCTACCCACACTTCCATATTAGTTGGCGCTACCAGTCCTTCGGCCAATAATTCTTTATACTCCTTCACTTCTTCATCGGTTTTCGGACGGGAAGCCCTCCAGATAATTTTCGTTCCGTCCGGACTGAACCATGCACCCCCGTCATAACCTAAAGTATGCGTGACTCTCTTTTCATCACCTGTATTCAGATCCATAATATATAATTCCAAATCGCCTTCCTTATCACTGGTATAAATCATTTTATTTCCGTCGGGCGACAAGGTTGCCTCCGCGTCATAACCTTTTGCGTTGGTGAGTTGCTTCACAATGTTCCCGTCTAAGTCAGCCATAAAAATATCATAACTGTTGTATAACGGCCATATATACTTATTACCGTATTTCTTGCGATCGGGTACCGGCGGGCACTCATCACCTCCGAGATGGGTGGAGGCATAAATGATATGTTGTCCGTCTTTAGTAAAAAATGCACAAGTCGTTCTTCCCTTTCCGGTACTCACCATTTTGTATTCGAATTTTTCGCCGGGATTCTCCGGAACTTTACCAATAAATATCTGGTCGCAATTCAGACCTTCCACAGGATGAGTACGCTGAAAAATAAGATACTTGCCGTCATAACTCCAGTAAGCTTCGGCATTATCGCCTCCAAACGTGAGCTGCTGAATATTCTTAAAATGCTTTTCTTCGGGATAGTGAACCATATCTGCTTCCGCTGGGGTTGCGGATGACTCCGAAGTAGTGGATTGATTGGTTCCATTAGCACAGGAAGCGCTGATAATCCATATCAGGAGGGGAATGAGGGACGATTGTCTTATTTTCATGTTGCCGGTTTTATTGAAACGCGGCAAAGATAAGGCTACTGCCAGCCCAAAAGCCGCCGTATCAACGGCAAACCGTCATGATTCTGTCATTTATTCACGATCCACCCTCAATCAACGCCCTTATCCCATGAATGAAATAACCGTTCTTAATTGTTGCCTGCGCAACTCAGGTATTCAATCCGCCACACACACTAATGACCTGACCGGTGATATAACGACTCCAGTCACTGGCTAAAAAAACAGCCACATCCGCTATATCCGAACCCGTACCAAACCTGCCGAGCGGTATATTACTTCTGTATTTATCGGCCGCTTCCCCTTCTTTCAGGTAGCCGGTCATATCGGTTTCGATAAAACCAGGCGCTATGGCATTACACCGGATATTACGCGAGCCCATTTCTTTCGCAATACTTTTGGTAAACCCGATAATCCCCGCTTTGCTCGCCGCATAGCTTCCCTGTCCGGCATTTCCGGTAATGCCAATGATAGAACTCATATTAATAATGCTTCCGCTCTTCGCCTTCATCATGGGCCGGATAACCTGCTTGGTCATATTAAACACGCTGCTTAAATTGGTAGTAATTACCTCCTGCCACTGATCCGGAGGCATCCGTAATAACAGGTTGTCCTTTGATATACCGGCGTTGTTTACACAAATATCTATGGTACCAAAAGTCTGAACCACCTCATTGACAAAAGCTTCGCACTGGGCAAAATCTCCCGCGTTGCTCTGGTAAGCTATCGCCTTAACACCCTTCGACCGGAGTTTTTCTTCCAACGCCGACGCCCTTTCCTTACTTTGGTCACTCACAAATGTAAATGCAATATGTGCACCCTGCTCAGCAAGCTGAGTGGCTATTGCTTCTCCGATTCCCCGGGCTGCACCGGTTACAATGGCTACCCTGTTATTTAATAATTTCATGAAAAAGTTTTGATTATGATTGCAAGATAAAAGAAAGAATAGAAACAAACCCGGACTTTCACCTCAAAGCGTTTTCCCTGAATTTCAGCATCTCTTCTATAAGCATGCGATCGTTGCTTAGCCTGGGTACTTTGTGCTGTCCTCCCAATTTTCCCTTACTCTTCAGCCATTCGTTGAAAAAACCTTTGGGCATCGGATGTAATACGGGCGCATGCAGCGCAATATCTTTATATCGTTTGGCTTCATAATCGCTGTTTACAGCCTGAAGCGTTTTATCTAATTCCGAAGCAAAATAGGGAAGGTTTTCAGGTTCTTTTTCGAACTCAATAAGCCATTCATGTGCGCCATTGCCATTTCCCTTAAAATATACGGGAGCAGCAGTATAGTCGTTCACGATTGCATTTGCTTTTACCGAAGCCGTGGCAACGGCCTTATCTGTATTGTCCACAATCACTTCTTCTCCAAAAGCATTAATGAAATGCTTTAAACGGCCGGAAACATTGATTCGAAACGGATATATACTGGTAAACTGAATAGTATCTCCCAGTAAATACCGCCACAGGCCTCCATTGGTACTGATCACCAGTGCATAGTTCTTACCCAGTTCCACATCTTTCAGTCCAATGGTCCGGGGCTCTTCCTTACCATATTCTTCCATCGGCATGAATTCCATAAAAATTCCGTGGTCGAGAAACAACAACATCCCTTCATCCCCCGGCTTGTCCTGAGCCGCAAAGAACCCTTCGCTGGCATTATACGTATTGATATAATAAATATCCTTACCGATGATTTTTCTGAACTGCTCGCGGTACGGCGTAAATGAAACCCCTCCGTGAATATACAATTCAAGCGAAGGCCATACTTCTGCCATACAGCTTTTACCCGTTATTTCAAGGATTCTCCTAAACAACACCAGGGTCCAGGTGGGTACCCCGGAAATAGACGTCACATTCTCAACAATGGTGCTTTGGGCCAGCTTTTCAATTTTACTCTCCCACTCATCCATCAGCGCAATGGCTAATTCAGGCGTTCTTATCCACTGACCCCACAAAGGAGAATTTTGCAATAATACGGCACTCAGATCTCCAAAATGAATTTCATCGTTCATCTGGTTAATGGTATGACTGCCTCCTATTACCAGTCCCTTACCGGTAAGCAACTCAGAGTTTGGATTGAAATTGTAATATAAAGTGAGCGTGTCCTTGGCGCCTTTATAATGACAGTCTTCAAGACTCTCTTCACTAACAGGAATAAACTTACTCTTATCGCTTGTGGTTCCG